>CAZIMH010000040.1:0-15102 GCA_964540155.1 uncultured Saprospiraceae bacterium | reverse complement strand
CATTTATTTCTAGTAATTCTTCATTGCTAAAAACAATATCATTTTTTTTCCAAATAATTTTCTAAATATTGACATTGATATCTATTTTATTAATGTAAAAAGCATGAAAATACCAATAAGTACAAATAAGAAAGAAATTGTAATTTTCATAAGTCAGGATTAACTCTTTTTGCACATAAGGACCTATTTGCCCTCATATTATCACACCTGGAATTATAAATAATACAACAATTAGGACTTGGTGAAAGACACTAGAATCTGCCGCAGTTACAAAATGATAGATATGCCCTATAGATGCAAATAATACTGTGATGACCACTGTGAATATGGATGTCGCCACTGCTACTGGAGTAGGTACTCTACATCGCGCTACAAGATGGTATTCTTCTAACTCCGCTAATCCCCACGGATATCATACCCACAAATAAGCCACGTATCAATGCAAAAATCTCCCTATGGCCTTATTTTGTATATAGTATACACTAAAAATTCTAACATAGGTTAATTATTTATTTTTATCCATTCTTGATCTGCTAGTTCTTTTAGTGCTTCAGGGTCTTTATTCCATTGCCTCTGAACGTCTATGATACCCCAAAACATTCTCGTAAATAAATACAATTTACCTTCTTGTATTTTGAAACTTTTAGGATTTGGATCCGCTTCTTTTCCTTCACTCATTGCTATCGCACAGAATCCACCGTATTGAGGTAAGTAATTATCTGGGTCTTCGATAAACTTCTTCTTATTCTCTTCAGTGTAAAAATAATATGTAGCGCCATTGTATTCCGTAGAAATACTCTTCTTGCCTTTAAGTGATTCTGCTGTAAAAAAACCTACAACATCAAAGCCCTTCACAGCAACTTTGTCTTTTAGATTTAATTTCATTTTGCGTTATATACAGGTTGAAAATTTGACTGATATTTTCTTTCTAATCTATATTCTAAATCATTAATAGCATTAATAAAATAAATATAGGCATCTGAAGGAGAATCGTAGGGACTAAAGTATTTGTGCACATCTCCATCACTCCAATATTTTGTGCACATATAATAAAAGTGATCTGAAGTTGTCAACTTTCTCCAATCATCTAGTAATTTATCACTATTGGCCTGCATTACAGATTGTTCCAAATTAAAGATTCGATTCAGCGTCTCGTGTTGCATTGAATTACTTCTCCACGCTGAAAGGTCTCTTTCAAGGTCAGCCCAAGAAGTAATTTGTTGTACATCATATTCTCCTCTAATCTCAAAGACATCAATAACCTCTGACGGTGTCAAGAAATTGAAATCTGGATGTCTGAAAATCATCTCTGGTAGATGCTCAAGAAATTGGAATATCCCTGTATCTGCCCATTGATGTTCCCCGAAGGTTTCATAATCCATAAATAAATTAACAACATCTCCGTTGCCAGCTGTTGCATGGACCCAAGACGCAAACTTCTCAGCTGAAAGAGGATGGTCAGTCCAACCTTTATTAGAAAACCTAAAAGCGATGTCATCTGAAAGTTTATAATTTTTAAGGAGTATAGGAAATTCTGGAATCCCCTGCGGATGATATAAAAAATTAGGACTTCTTCCATTCAGAATCCAATCAACACCTTCAGCTATGACACCTTTGTATCCCATTTCTTTTACGTGATGGGCCAATTCGTTATTATAAATTAACTCAGTGTTCCTGAAAACTTTAGGCTTTACATCGAACAACCTTTCTATAGTCTCTTCGTGTTTTTTTACTTGTTTATTAAACTCACTCTTTGAATACAAAAAAGAAAGGGAATGGTAATAAGTCTCAGCTAATATTTCAACACAGCCTGTATCTACTAATTTTCGAAAACTATCCAAAACATCTGGCCGCCAAGTTTCTAACTGTTCCATAAAGACACCAGATAGTGAGTAAGCAATCTTGAATTTTCCGTTATACTTTTTGATTAAATTCAAGAAGGTAGCATTTGCAGGCAGGTAGCATTTTTCAGAAACTTTATTTAGTATTTCGAGATTCTTTTCATAGTCAAAATAATTGTGATTTTGACCCATATCAAAAAGACCGTATTCTCTTATACGATAGGGTTGGTGTACCTGGAAATAAAAAGAAATAGCATTCATAATGATAAAATTTTAGATTAATTATTTGGGTATTATTATGGATTTAACATTTTAGTTGGCTAAGAGTTTTCTCTAGTTATTAATTTAGTATACTCAAAAGCTATTTTATTAGAACTATTATGCCAACTTATCTTCTCTAAATCTTTATTGGATTGATTTACAATTCTTTTAGCCAGCTTTTCATCTTTTAATAGACTTATAATGTGCTTAGCAAAAAGGTCTGTATCCCAAAAATCAGCAGTTAAAGCAGAGGTCAAAACCTCACTTGCTCCTGATTGTTTAGTAAGCACACATGGCACTTGAAAATGTGCTGCTTCCAGTGCTGTCAAACCAAAAGGTTCGGATACAGAAGGCATAAAATAAATGTCTGAAGTAGAGAGTAATGAATTGACATCAGCCCTACTTAGAAATCCAGCAAAGATGATATATCTACTCAAACCTTGATAAGCACTAGAACTTATTAGACTGGCCAACATGTCTCCTTTTCCCGCTATAGCAAACCTAACTTCTGTATACTCAGAAACAACTTTTTGGATTGTTTCTAATAAATATTCTGGCCCCTTTTGCGCAGTAATTCTTCCCAAAAAGGTAACAATTTTTTGTGGCATTATATGCTTCCACCTATTGACTTCATCCTTACTAACTGCATTGTGAATAGGTACTATATTGTCTGGATAATTTACATAATATCTGACTATTTGTCTTTTCGTATATTCACTGACAGGCATAACTACATCTGCAGCGATCATTGCCTTTTTCTCAAGATCGTAGACTTCATTTTTTACATGACTACCAACTCTATCAGTCTCTAGTGCATGCACATGTATAGCCAACGGTTTGTTAGTCTGCTCTTTCAGTCTAATCCCCGCTCTGTATGTCAACCAATCATGACAATGTATGACATCATAGGAAATAAACTCGGAAATTAAACTCACTACCTCAACATATGCATCTAACTTGTGCCACAATCCCCAACCGTATACTTCCTCAGATTTGAATGCATCATATAAATTATACGATATCTCTAATATTTCTGTTTCTGTCCAGTCGCGGGATAAATTTTCTTGTTCTTTCTTTACGGAAGGATAATAATTTAAGATGTTTTCCTTTGTTGTCCAAAAACTTCGATTTACAGAAAGTAAACTCAGATTTGCATGAGGAAAGTCTTTTTCTATTTCATTTAAACCATAAATGGTCACATTAGATAATTGAGGAGTATTCTCATCTTTATATGGGATGATAAGAACAATATGGAGGTGTTTTCTAAGGGCTTCTACTATACCGTAAGTTGCAATTGCCAAGCCTCCTACCATCCTAGGGGGAAATTCCCAACCGAGGACTAAAGCTGTTTTGTTTTGTAGATTATTATTGTATCTCATGGTGTTGTTATTCTTATTATGTCAGAATACCTAAATAAGTTTTCGACATCCAATTTTAATGTTGGTTGGGAATATAATTGAATCGGAACTCCTATGTCTCCGAGGTAAAGTTGTCCGACTATTTTTGATGCCTCCACTTCAAATAATCCACGTTTTGGCATAGCTAAAGTTAGAGTAGCATTCGCCGAAATCGTAGGATTACTAATTCTTCCTGTAGTCAAATCTAGCCCAGAAGGAGTATCCAAAGAAATGACTTTTGTCATTTGTAAATTTGCCCAATCTATCATTTCCTTTGCGATTCCAATTGGGTTTCCTTGTATACTGTAACCAATAATTCCGTCTATAATAAGATCATACTCTATTTTTTCTATTGGGGGGCTCTGTGGATATATCGTTACATCTAATTTTTTCAATATATCGAATTGATGTTTAGGGACCTGTGTCATCTTATCATCAGTCGCAGTAGTGTAGACATCTACCTCAGCTCCCCATCCAGATAACCTACGTGCAGATACCATGGCGCCTCCACCGTTTCCTCCAGTTCCTGCAAGTACACAAATTCTCTTTCCTTGTGGATCTTGGTTCAGATATACTTCCCTTGCAACGATAGCAAGACATCGACCAGCGTTCTCCATCATTTGCAGCAGTTCGATATGATATTCCTCTATCATCAGACGATCCACCTCCACCATCTGAGGAGTGTCAATCTTTAAGAAATCTGTTGATAAATTTTTTATATACATATCTAAATTTTAGCCATTGGATTTTTCTATATCCTTAGTTGTATTTTTCGTTAGGTAAAATAATAGGAAAATGAGTAGCGCAGAATAAATAGCACTAAACTGAAACAATGTAGATAAAGACATGGAATCATTCAGTAATCCTATTAAATTAGAACTAAATCCAGTACCCAACTGAATTGCAGCCACCAGTAAGCCAGATATCAAAGCTGCATATTTTGGAAACTGTTCCGTCGCGATGCTAATAGATACCGGAAATATAATCGACATACCTAACCCACCTAATGCCATGGAACCTAACAATAGGCTCTGTCCATTTAGATTAGGTAAAAAATAAAAAACAACTGAAACAATAACTGGAGCCACAACAAGTACCCATCTCGTAGGATATCGTAATGCATAAAATGTAAATAAAATCCTACCTATAGCAATAAATCCCCAAAATAAAGATAGCCCCAACGCTGCGTCCGTTGCGGATAGACCTCCTGATTTTTCTAAAAATATTGTTCCCCAATTACCCAATGTTGCTTCACAAGCGCCATATAGAAAAACCGCTATCACAAAAAGCCAAATCTTAGTTGGAATCTTTTTATTGTCACTATCCTCGTTTTCTGACTTAGGTATCGATAGAGGAATAGGATATGTGAATATGATAATTAGAAATAATAATATTACTATGATTAGTGGGGCGAAGTACCATTTCTCTATACTGACAAAATAATTCAGAAATAATGATGCAGCAGCTGTCCCTGCACCAAGCATAATATGCATGGCTGTAACTGCAGATGTTTCCCGTCCGGGAAAAAGATTATATGCAAAGGGGTTTAAAGCTGTAATGGTAAATCCAAACCCGGCTCCTAAGAAGCCAGTTCCGATTAATATCAAACCATAATCCAAATGACCAGACATAAAAATATGAGAAGCTGATAACAGAGCATTTGACATAATTAATGCAAATAAACCCATCAACATTACTTTTTTCATACCCCATTTTTCTGCAAGCTTTGGTGCAGAGAGGGAAGTAATTATAGCCAGAATAATCTGTGGAATGAAAATACTTCCAAACTGCGAACTACTCAACCCATGATAATCATCACTGGTAAAAATACTACCTGCTGCAGGATACATCACCAATGATATACCTGCCAAGAATGCACTAAAATAAACTGAGATTATTTTTCTATTTTTCATTATACAGTATCTAAATGATGATCAAAGTATAACTTAATGATACCTGCTACTGACCAAGCTTGATTAATACAACCCCTTCCATCATTAGGCTGATCTCCATCAAATATTTCAGAAATTCCATGGATACAATCTTTCAAATAGAAGTGTTCTTGCAAAGTCTGAAGCCTTTTTATGACTTCTTGTTTTGATTTTTTAGTATATCCGTTGACTTTCAAATAGGCTTCTAAAAATGGAGCTATAAAAAATGGCCAAACAGTTCCTTGATGGTATGCTGTATCCCTACTCCACTGGTCTCCCTTATAAATTCGCTTAAATTCTTTATTGGCCTGATCTAAAGTTCTTAGACCATAACCGGTATACAATTTTTCATCTACAGCTTCTACTACTTGTTTTTGCTGTTTCTTAGTTAATAGACTAAATGGAAGACTGACGGCATAAATTTGATTACATCTAAAATCTTCATTTGCTTGTCCATTTTGATCTATGTAGTCATTTAAGTATCCCGATGAATTCCAAAAGTACTTTTTAAAATTCTTCTCTATAAGATTGATGTTATTAGATACATCTATATTAGAATCAAAGTTTAGATCCTGACTTAAGAGTTTGTATATCTTCAATGCATTATACCATAGCATATTAATTTCTACAGGAGCACCTATCCTTGGCGTTACCACATAATTATGAACCCTGGCATCCATCCAGGTCAATTGCCAGCCATCTTGACCACCTTCTACAAAACCCAGTTCGTTTACTTTAATGTTATATCTGGTACCTTTTATATGGTTAACTATTACATCTTGAAGTTGCGGCAAATATTTTTTTACAAACTTTTTATCCTTGAATTTTAGATAATAATCATACATAACAATAAACAACCATAATGTAGCATCGATGGTATTGTACTCTACTTCCTGACCTGCATAATCTGGGAATCTATTAGGAAGCATACCATCGTCTAAATACTTAAAAAAAGTATTCAATAATGATTGAGATTCTTCCTTTCTACCTGTACTTACTGTTAATCCTCTCATTGAGATCATTGTATCTCTACCCCAATCAGTAAACCAGTGATAACCTGCAAGAATAGTTTTCGATTTTGTAGATGCTCTATCAACTATAAATTGCTCACCACTCAAAAGTAAATCGGTTAAGTAGGGATGGCCTTTAGCTCTTTTTTTCATCGATTCATACGTCGAAAGAATATTTTTTATCACGGTCTTAGGCTTAGAGGACAACTTTGTTTCGTCGTCTGAAAAAAGGATATGAATACTTTTTCCTGCCTTAATCTTAGTACTTATATACCCAATTCTATAACTGTCTTCTGTAGCTTCCAGACCTCTATAAGCAGATCTGTCATAAAGGAAATTCTTATACCAAGTTCTATGCTCTATAAGATTTCCATTGCTCCAACTACAATAAATAGCTGGGCTATCTTCATATGGATGAATCTTAATACCATTATTAAGTGATTCATAATAAAAATCATAATGATTTTGGCGTAAGATAGAATGGTAATCTCGTCGCGTAAACAGTGGGTGTAATTCAATTTCAAATTCTGAATCTGATGTATTTGTATATCTAACAATGGTCGTATTAGAATTGGGCACCATGAAAATCTCTTTTTCTAGTGACCATTTATCTGTACTATAAAACCACTTGGCAATCGGTTTTCTCTCAAATGATTTTAAATATTGATAACCTTTAGGGTGTATATTACCTTCAAATTTGTTTGTACTAATATCAAAGGTTTCTTCTCCCAGATGAATTCTTTCCTCTAATTTATGTACGATTACATTTCTTTCAGTTGGAGGATTAGAAGAGGACACCAGCAAACCATGGTATTTTCTAGTATTTGCAAATGAAAGACTTGATGAGGCGTAACCTCCTATACCATTAGTTATGAGGAATTCTTGTTTTAGTAGTTCATCAATATTTGAGGATGTATTCATAACAATATTGTTTTACATATTTTTCTTCCAACAACTTTCATTTATAAGATGGGCAACTGCGCCAGTCCATCCTGTCTGGTGAGATGCACCTACCCCACGGCCGTTATCCCCATGGAAATATTCATAAAAAAGTATAAGGTCTTTGAAATGCGGATCTCGATAGATGTCCTTATGTAAGGCATGCACTGGTCTATCTCCATTCTTATCTTTAGAAAAAATATTAACCAATCTTTGATTGATCAAATCACTAAGTTCAGTTAAGGTCAGTAGATCTTTAGAACCTACAGGGCATTCAATTTGAAGTTCATCACCATAATATTTATGGTATTCTTTTAATGCATTGACAAATAGAAAATTCATAGGCATCCATATAGGACCTCTCCAGTTAGAGTTGCCGCCAAAGAGACTGATATCGGATTCAGCTGGTGTATATTTGACTGAAAACAGCTTCCCATCTATCATAATAGAATAGGGGTTTTCATGAACCTTAGACAGTGCTCGTATCCCGTATGGGCTTAAAAATTCTTTTTCATCAAGTAAGGCTTTCAACAACCTTTTCATCCTATCTTTTGGCACTAGTGATAGAATAAGATCATCCTTTTCATCAAGGTCCTCAATGGCTAAGTATTTATCATGTTTTCGCCTATAATTTCTAAACCATTTAAGACTATTGTAAAAATCTGGTAGTTGTTCTAAAGTTTCAGCATCTATATGCAGTACTGCATTTAAGGTCATAAGGCCTACTAGTGATCTGACTTTAATAGGGATATACGTGTTATTGGGCAAAACCAATATATCATAGAAGAACCCATCTTGTTCATCCCAGCTTCCTGTCCAATCTGATCCGATATTATTAAGTGATTCAGCGATATAGACAAAATGTTCAAAGTACTTAGTTGCCATATCTTCATAAGCCTTATCTACTTTAGCAATCTCTAAAGATATCTGTAGCATATTAAGACTAAATAATGCCATCCAAGCGGTACCATCTGCCTGCTCTAAATATCCATTACCTGGTATCTCACTACTCCTATCAAAAACACCAATATTATCTAGTCCAAGAAACCCTCCTTCAAATACATTGTTGCCACTTCTATCCTTCCTGTTTACCCACCAAGTAAAGTTTAGGGCCAGCTTGTTTAACATACGTTTTAGGAATTGTATGTCGCTATTGCCGTTTCGTTCTTTGTCAATTTTATAAATCTCATATGTTGCCCATGCTTGTACGGGAGGATTCACGTCTGAGAATGCCCATTCGTAAGCAGGTATCTGACCATTGGGAGCCATATACCATTCGCGAGTCATGAGTATCATTTGATCCTTAGCGAATTCTGCATCGATCATAGCAATCGGAACACAATGGAACGCAAGATCCCATGCTGCATACCATGGGTATTCCCATTTGTCAGGCATTGATATTATATCCTCATTATTTAAGGTCATCCACTCTTTGTTCCTACCATTCAATCTCTCAGCAGAAGGACTTGGCTGACCCGGATCTCCTTTCATCCAAGTCTCCATATCGATATTAAAATATTGCTTGGACCACATCATTCCTGCAAATGCTTGACGCTGGATATTAGCAAGATCTTCGTTCTTTGATTTTTGAAATTCTTCATAAAAGCTATTAGCCTCCTCAATCCGTTTTTCAAATGTGCTATCAAATGAATTTTTTAGCGGATTTGATTTGTGAGCTTTTTTACTCAGTCTTAGCTTAATGGATATTTCTGACTCTCCTTTTACAATTTCAGAGTACATAGGAGCAAACTTCGTCCCTTCATCTACTGCTCTCGTTAATTCAAAGTCCGAGTTAATCACTGCATCATGAAAAAGATCCTTTACATAAGGAGTTTTATTCGGTTGACCGAAAAGCTTTTCTGAATTAGTTTCATTATTAGTGAATAACCACTCTTCTGGTTTTTCAAAATATAAATGATACTGTTTAAGTTTAGGATGAGTAATAATTACTTCTCCATATTCCTTCGTTTCTTTGGACTTAGTAATGCCATGATGCCCTTCCATTTGGTTAAAAGACCAAAGGTTTCTCATCAATAAAGTTGGAATCACCCAAACTCTTTTGTCATCTTTAGATCTGTTAGCGACGGTTATTTTTATTAGTATATCTTCGTCGTCTTCCTTTGCATATTCAGTGAATACATCAAAATACTTATTGTCATCAAAGACTCCTGTGTCCAGCAATTCATATTCTAACTCATTTAGTCCTCTTGCTTCATTTGTCCTTACAAGGTCTTCATATGGAAAAGCATTATGTGGATACTTATACAGATGCTTCATATACGAATGGGTAGGTGTACTATCTAAATAATAATACAACTCCTTACAATCCTCTCCATGATTACCTTGCGGACCAGTTAGTCCAAAAAGTCTTTCTTTTAGGATCGGATCATTACCATTCCAAAGAGCAACACTAAAGCAAATAGCACAGTGACGGTCACTTATACCTGCTATACCGTCTTCTCCCCACCGATATACTCTCGATCTCGCATGATCATGAGGAAAATAGTCCCAAGCTGAGCCGTTTGGACTATAGTCTTCTCTAACGGTACCCCATTGTCTCTCACTGAGATATGGACCCCATTCTAACCATTTTTTCTTTCCTGATTTAGCTTGTGTTAATCTTGCTTTTTCCTTTGATGACATTTAATAGTATTATTTTAAATTTTACTTTCTATATCCTATTTATCCATTGGTTGTAAATCCAGGGTAACATGTCATAGCTCCATCAACAAATAGAGTTGTTCCATTGACATAATCCGACTCATCAGAGCACAACCAAACGGCAGCTGCCCCAATATCTGACGGCTCTCCAATTCTCTTATATGGAATCAACTTATTGAGTTTCTCTAAGGCTTCAGGTGTTTCCCACGCATCCCGATTTATAGGCGTCTTGATGGCACCCGGTGCAATACTGTTGGCCCTGACACCATAAGGTCCATAACCTTGTGCAATGGTTTGCATAAGCATAACGATGGCTCCTTTGGATGCAGCATAATTTGCGTGACCAGCCCACGGAATAACCTCATGCACTGAGCTCATATGAATAATTTTACCAATAGCTTTTGAGACATCTGGTCTCCTACCCCTGCGTAAAAATTCTTTAATTGCTTCTCGAGAACATAAAAACTGACCAGTTAGATTTACATCTAAAACAAATTGCCATTCTTTCAGAGGCATTTCGTGTAATGGATAATCTCTTTGTAAACCGGCATTGGCGACGCATATATCTACAGTACCAAATTTATCGATTGTAGATTTAAACATATCCACAACTTGATCTTCTTTGCTGACATCTGCTTTTATGGCAATGGCGTCTCCACAAGACGAGTCGTTGCAGATGGCATTCGCCATTTCTTCAGCGACTTCAGCTTTTGAAATATAGTTAATGACAACATTAGCACCATCTTTGGCAAGCGCCTTGGTTACAGCTGCGCCAATTCCAGAATTACCACCTGTTACTATCGCCGTTTGGTTACAAAGTCTTTCGTTAGGTTTTTGATACATACGTTTTCACTTTTTTTTATCAATTAATACCAGGCATTTTACCACCAATTTTTGTTCGTATTTTATAAAGACTCGAATGAGCAGTCATATATAATGTCTTCCCATCTTCACCCCAAGCTAAATTAGCAGGTCTTTCTGGACCTACTATCTTACCTAAAAGTTTTGCTTCTTTGGAAATTATCCAAATGCCTCCAGGAGCTGATACGTAGATGTTTCCATCGTGATCTACTTTTATTCCATCTAAAGCCTCTGCTTCATTAGTCTGAGACATTTCATAGAATATTTCTCCCTTGCCTAATTTACCATCAGCAGTTACTGGAAAACGATATACATTTTTAGAATTCATCACATCTCTAATGTCCCAATTGGTGACATACAAATATTTCTCATCTGGTGAGAAAGCAATACCATTGGGTCCACCAACCTCAGTTGTCAATAACTCCACCTCATTGTTAACTACTCTATATACACCTTGATGTGGCGTCTCCTTAGCTTGATCATCATAAGCTTTTTTCAATCCATACGGTGGGTCAGTAAAGTATAGCGTACCATCAGATTTAAATACCAAATCATTGGGACTATTTAATCTTTTCCCATTATGGTGAGATGCTATAACACTGACAGGACCTTTCCTTTCATGCTTGATCACTTGTCTATTCCCATGTTGACAGACAAAAAGTCTGCCTTCATTATTTAGTGTTAGTCCATTAGATCCTGGTTGGTGTATCTCTCCTATATCAGTACCTGAATAACCAGACTTTGTAATAAATACTTCTACATTTTTAGTCATCGGTGAGTATTTATATATCACATTGGCATTAGGATCACTAAAAAGTAGATATCCTCCAGGATGCCAGACTGGTCCTTCGATAAACTGGAAGCCATCTGCTAACTTTTCCATTTTTGTGTCAGCATCTATTATTGCGTCCAACTCTGGCTGAACTCTTACGACCTCTCCTAGGTCTTTCCAGGCAGGATTGACATCATATTCTTTATGAAAATCTAGTGTTGCAGATCTTATCCAGATATAGTTATCAGGGATATCCGCTAAGGGCCCATTGATACCGAAAACGGCTATTTGGAATTGGTCTCCTGGTTTTGCATCGTCTGTGAGAAATACTCTGTTTCTTGCATTAAATCCCTTGACCATGCCATTTCCTGATTGACCGAAAGTCTTAGGTAATTGTCCATTGACCCATATCTCGGAATAATCATCTATAACAATCTCGAAAACTACTGTAGAGCCTGTCGGATTATAGCCGTCGATAAGGGCTGGAATTGTTACATTTATTCTATACCAATTGAAACAAAGTCGTCCAGGACATCTTCTTTCTTCTAATGACGTCGGGTCTAATACTTCCCATGAACTGTCATCAAAATCACCTCCACCAGCTTTCGGCGTTATGTTCCATGTAGGTTGCTTCGGTCCTGTTGGATATAAGTCCAAAGGGTCATTGCCTGATGGACCTGGGGCTCCGAATTTGTCATCGACTATTTGGGCATCAGAATATCTCCATTCTGTTTTCACCTTTCTAACGCCTTCATGAGTTCTAAGGTCTACAACAGCGTCAGGATTATCCACTACCAATTCTCTACTCTCCTGAGAAATACATAATAGTGGTAATAATAAAAATATAGATACGGTTAATATCGTGTTCATCATAATAGGAATTTTATACCTGCTTCTCAGTAAACCAGACTGAAAAGGAATAACAAAGAAGCAGGTATTTATCAGTTATTTTATCTTAATCCAAGTCCTGCTTCGGATATCTCTACATCTTGATCTGCAGAAGCTGCACCACTTACACCGATACCTCCGACAACTTTACCATTGACCATAATGGGTAATCCGCCTCTCATCATATTGTATCCTGCAGTTATCAAGGAATTTCTTCCACCGCCAATGCCGTCTTCTAGCTTCTTTGTAGGGAATCCAAATAATGCTGCTGATCTAGCTTTTCCTATAGATACATCAGAAGAAGATCTGAAAGTACCAGTTTCTCTGATAACATAGATAGGCATTCCTGCCTCGTCTACTATTGCTATAGCTCCACCTGGAGCTTTATTTTCTCTTAAATACATAAGTGCTCTCTTGCCTATTTCCTCAGCAGCCTCGAATGTCAATCTGCCATCTTGCAAGTGGGTGATATTTAATCCAGACCCATATTCAGTCATAAGTGTGGGCCAGTTCTTATCTGCTTTTGGAATAAAAGCCTGAGATCCTTTCTTATCCCATATGCCTTTAGCTTTTGCATTTCGCTGTACATATAATTTATTGCCTACTACTGACCATGTACTCACATGACCTGGCTCTAACTTGCCCATAGAAGTAGACACAGCACAATGGCCGCCATACTGTGGAGCATATTCACTCGGATTCTTTTTGAATGTTTGTAAGTTTTTTTCTGACGCAAAATGGTAAGTAGCGCCATTATACTCGGCTGTATGCCTAAAGCTTCCTGGCACTTCATTCTTTTGACATAATTCTACAACGTCATAGCCGTCTAGCATAACGCCTCTAGAATCAATATTGACAAGATTTTGTGCTAAGCAAAAAGTGGAAAATAGACTTAGCAAAAGTACTGATAGATAATGTTTCATGATTTTGATTTGGATTTATTTGATGATATTATTTTTAAGGGTAATTAGATTTTTCTTCCATTCTTTGCTACTAGGCAAGGCCACATAGACTCACCGCTGGCAGTCCAGCCTTCTTTGTCTTTCTTCCAAATGCCATGTGCTTTCTCGTTTCTATTAAAATATAGTTTACCGTTATAGACTTCAAAGTGTTTGTTATCTACATCCTCAACCTTTCCATGCGCCGCAGCTACGATACAATAACCACCTACAGCTGGCATATACTTCTCAGGATTAGAATCAAATAAGGCTTTATTACTTTGGTTAGAAAACAAAAACTTGACACCATTATGCGTGGAAAATATGGATTCATTCCCTTCAGCAGCAGTCTTAGTATTGTAACAAGATACAACGTCTATACCACGCATTACAATGTTATTGGCATCAGCATCATCTAAGTCCATACCATCGGGATAGGGTTTTTCACATGTTGGTTTGCAGGCAATAAATGACACTGCAAGTATTAAGGTTAAAAAATGGATATAATTTTTCATAAAGGTTATTTAGTTTGTTAATTGTACTAATAATATTGCGTGACCATCTGGGTCTCTAACTATAATTGCTTTGTCGTAATTCAATGCTTTAATCGATACGATCCCATTAGAGATAATGGTGTAATTGGCTTTCTCAATTTTTTCCCGCATTGATTCTATGTCGTCCACAACCATCGCCGTATGCCAATACCAATGATCTAAAGGTGTAGAAGTATCTGGATAGGCTTTACCACCCGGTGGAGCTATGTAATCTAAAAATTCGACCCCAAAACCATTTTCGGCAACCAAACCAGTAATCAACAATCTCGCTCCAAAAACTTGGTTCAGATGCTCTTGTTCTGACCCATAATTCTCAGAGTTTCCTGCCACTCTTAGACCCAGAACATCTTCATAAAACTTTAAACTTTCATCAGTATCTTCTATACCTATTGCTGTATGATCGATCCCTAAGAATCTATTCTTTGTTGACTTCTTCCATTTTGGATTTCCCTTATCGCTCGGAAAATAAATGAGCTCCAAGTTATGATCATCGAGATCCCTAAAGTAAAAAGCTGATATACCTGCAGCTGCTGGTATGTAATCAGGCAAGGTCTGAGGAGCTGTGCTTACGTGCTCGACATTATTGGCATGAACTTGCTCATATGCCAAATCCATATCATCTACGACAATAGCAATATGCTGAAACCAAAGATCATTTGATCTAGAATCTTGTGGAATTGGTTGTGCAGGCAACTTGGAATCGAATTCCAATAATCTAAGCTCGTCTGAACCAATCTGCATGGAAGTCACCTTAAGTGAGAGCCCTTCATCTCGCAAACCAAAGAGTCTTTGTAATTCTATGCCCTCTATATGCTTAGTAGAATTCACTGTCGCGTTTACGTTCTGTTTTAGGAAGTCTACTGCTTGTTCAGTATCAGAAACCGTATATGCAACATGAGTGACATCTTTCACTTTCTGGGAAAGTAACAACGAAGTAAACAACAAGCACTCTATTAGTATAATTATTCTCATGCCAGTACCTCATTTTTGATGTGATCTCCAACTCTGAGAGCCATAGCCATTATAGTCAATGCTGGGTTGACAGCTGA
>CAZIMH010000039.1:0-15279 GCA_964540155.1 uncultured Saprospiraceae bacterium | reverse complement strand
AATATTCTATGCTCTTCAGGAACTCGATTGATTTGCTGTGTGATATACTCATCCAGCTCTTTGAGTTTCTTAGAGTAAGCCTTGTAGTTGGACTCGAAGGTTGCTTTCTCTTCTGGAAGAATCCTGACCAGTCCTTCATATATATTTTTGATATAAGTCTGTGCTTTATTAACATCCATCCAAGCGTGTGGGTCAAATGCATCTTGGTACTCGCTACTAGATATCGGCGTCAGACCATTTGTGACAGTTATCGTGGGCGCCTTAGTACCACTGCTCTCTATCAGTTGATTTATCCAGCCCTCGAAAGTCAAACCATTCATAAAAATCAAATCCGCTTTACTCACTTTCTGGGCATCTGTAGGACTGGGGTCATATAGATGTGGATCACTCCCTATCGGTACTATCAGCTGACTTTCCACTTTATCACCTGCTATATTATTCACCATATCCCATATCATAGAAGCAGAGGAAACAACTATTTTTCTATCATCATCCGCAGCCTTAATTGGTATGAAGGTGGCACAAAGAAGGAGGCAGATGAAAAAGGTACACTTGTACATATTCTTATTTTTTTATCAGAGGTTTTTCTTCATAAATAAATTCATACTCGCATTCTGAGTGATGATTTGTTCTGTAGACTCATCTATAAGGACTTTCTTGGAATGATCATAATCGATATGATCGAGCACTCGTATAGTTGTGCCCAAATTTATCTCCATCATATCGAGATATCTAAGGAATGAACTATCATGCTCTCTGACACCTACCACAATCCCTGATTCATCCTTGTTCAAGCTTTGTAAGGTGACTTGGTTTCTGATAGTAAACTTTCCATCGGCTGTTGGAATCGGGTCTCCATGTGGGTCATACTTTGGGTTCCCGAGATAGTCATCTAATCGTTGTATCAAGTCTTTGGAGTCTATATGCTCCAACTTTTCCGCTAAATCATGCACTTCATCCCAGGTAAACCCAAGCTTATCTACTAGAAAAACTTCCCATAATCTGTGTCGTCTTAATAGTGTCGTTGCGAGCTTGATGCCTTTAGAGGTAAGGTAGACGCCTTTGTATTTCTCGTAATGAAAGTATTGTTTCTCTGATAGTCGTTTCAGCATATCAGTGACAGAAGCTGGGGAGGTAGATAAATGCATAGCGATGGCATTTGTATTCGCGGAACCTTGGTTCTTCTCCGTAATCTTATAGATGGCCTTGATATAATTTTCTTCTGTTTCAGTTGCCATACTGATGCTATTTTAAAAGTAAACTTAACAAATTTTAGACTAACCTAAATATTTATTTACTATTACTTAAAAAAGTAAAGCCTGCTCTATTATTACTTTCAATACTCTCTTGTGCTCAAGGATTAAGGAAATTGACGATATTGATGCGACTAACTTATAATGTATGAAACAGGCCTATCTATTTATTATCGGGATTGCATTAATGTGCGCTTGCGAATCAAAAAATCATACACCCAGCGACAATGCGGCTATATCAGACAGGTCGACAAATTCTGAAAATAAAGAGAAGCTCAAACCAGAGGATTTACAGTATGTCGGTGGTAAGTTAACGAAGGCTGGGAAGGCCGCCATGGCTGACTCAGGCAAACCACAACTCATCGATTTTATTGTAGATTATTCAAGCAGAAGACATTCCTTAAATAAGTTCAATGGCAAACCTAAACTACTAGGATTTTGGGCATCCTGGTGTGGTCCCTGCTATAAGGAAAAACCCATCTTCCGAAGGCTGGCAGACAAATACCCTGATATCCAATTTATATCGCTTTCAGTAGACAAAACTTTGGGAGAAGCTCAAGAGTACTATGATAGAAGGAATATGGATGTCAAGCCTCATGATTATTGGATTGGAGATTCGGATGCTAACCGACTGAAATGGTATACGCTTAGACCTGTAGATGACGGTACTGGACATTCTGCCATGGTATCTCTGCCTGCATATGTACTTATTGATGCACAAGGGACTATTATAAGTAAGAACCTGCCCTATCCTAGTTCTGGCCAACTTGAGTCTTATTTAGAACAAGTAAGAAAATAAGATAACTAACTCATTAAAAGATGCATACATATTATTAATACAAGTATGTGAACGATTGTTAGTTATTTGTGAATTACTCTCTGACCTTGACCTCTCTTTATTTCTTATCTTACATAAACCTTCTAGTAGGTACTGGTTCTCTAGACCACCGATTTATGTAACAGCTATTGGATATGAATGCAGGTTAATCTTTGGATTGCCTGTAAGGCTGGCACTATCTGGGCGCAGATAAGAAAAGCCTTTTCTATTTAGCCAAGCAGGGGTGAGCAAATCATTAATGCCACAAGTATGGCCGGGGTAGCTCCCAAGATGCACGTAGTCAGGCTGTAAGTGATAATTTGGCTTCTGTTGTAAATGAATATCCTTTAATTCTAGAGATTGATTGTCTCACTATGTTTAATCACAGAAATGAGAAATTATCAAGATGTTATTATTTTCAATTCAACCTGAGAGGATAACACCACTGGTAAATCTTTTGAGATGAATTTCCCATTCATTTCTTCCCAAAACCCATTTAGATAAGTAGGCTCTTAGAGTAGCTTATCAGGGAGGAGAATAAGATCGCAACTTGTTCTCCTCTTTCTTTTGGGGGATATAGGAATCCCTACATTTAGTTATCGCCTACGACATTATCTACAATCCTTAGTTGTCTACGAGACTCACATTGGTTGGTATTCAGGCTATTCTACACATTATGATGCAGTTACATAGATTTGTTTTCTATATATAAGTATAATATGCATTTATTGGCTTTCAGTCAAAATCCCCGTACTTTTGCCCGCTGAATTACTCGAACTAACTAAAACAATTCTTTACAAATATGGTACAGAGTTTAATAATGGCCGTTCCGGTCTTTGGAATATTGGCCTTAATCTACACTTTTTGGAAATCCGGCTGGGTTGGAAAACAAGAAATAGGTAGTGAAAAAATGGGACGTATTGCCACCAATATAGCAGATGGTGCAATGGCTTTCTTAAAAGCAGAATACAAAGTCCTTTCAATTTTTGTATTCGTAGTTGCAATACTCATGGGTTTCGGTGGTATGAAAACCGCAGGCTCTGCGCCTATTGTAGCTTTATCCTTCATCCTTGGAGCTATATGTTCTGCATTGGCTGGATTTATAGGTATGAAAGTAGCTACTAAAGCAAACGTCAGAACAACCAATGCGGCAAGAACAAGTCTTGGCAAAGCTCTAGAAGTGGCGTTTGGTGGTGGAGCCGTCATGGGAATGGGAGTTGTAGGACTTGGAGTCTTAGGACTTGGAGGTTTATTCCTTGTCTATTCTAAGATGTTTGGTCTTGGTACTGTACAGGATGTATCTAAAGTGGTTACTGTATTGACAGGATTTTCATTTGGTGCCTCATCTATCGCCTTATTTGCGAGAGTAGGTGGCGGTATCTATACAAAAGCTGCTGACGTGGGCGCCGACCTAGTAGGTAAAGTGGAAGCTGGCATTCCAGAAGATCACCCACTTAACCCTGCAACGATTGCAGATAATGTAGGAGATAATGTAGGAGATGTTGCTGGTATGGGTGCTGACCTTTTTGAATCATATGTGGGATCTATAATCGGTACGATGGTTTTAGGTGCTGCCTTCATGGCCTCGGCTACAGGTTGGTCAGATGATTTCAATGGACTATCAGCTGTGCTTCTACCCCTAGTGTTAGCAAGTGTAGGCATAATAACCTCTATCATAGGTACCTTCTTCGTAAAGGTCAAAGAAGGTGGAGATCCTCAGAAAGCATTAAACAGAGGAGAATTCATCTCGGCTATATTAATGCTCATAGCTACTTTCGGCATAGTAACTTACATGTTGCCTGGCGAATGGTCTATGGGTGGTGTTGCATACAACAGTATGGGTGTTTTCTGGGCCGTACTCTTTGGATTGGCAGCTGGCCTTTTGATTGGTATAGTAACAGAGCACTACACAGGAACAGGGACTAAGCCAGTACAATCTATAGTAGATCAGTCACTAACTGGGGCCGCAACAAATATCATCGCAGGTCTAGGCGTAGGTATGATTTCTACCGCAATTCCAATCATCATTTTGGCAGTTGCTATTATTGCAGCGCATCACTTTGCAGGTCTATATGGTATAGCCATTGCTGCTGTAGGTATGCTTTCTAATACGGGTATTCAATTGGCAGTAGATGCTTATGGGCCTATTGCGGATAATGCAGGAGGAATCGCAGAAATGGCAGAACTGCCTAAAGAAGTTAGACAAAGGACAGATAAGTTAGATGCAGTAGGAAATACAACGGCAGCAATCGGAAAAGGATTTGCTATCGGTTCTGCAGCACTGACAACACTCGCTTTATTTGCAGCCTTTATTACTGCTTATAATGTGGCTAATCCAACTGATCAGCTTGCAGGTATCAATATCATGAATCCTAAAGTGATGGCTTCATTACTTGTAGGTGGCATGTTACCATTCCTATTCTCTGCCTTATCTATGAATGCAGTAGGTAGAGCAGCGATGGATATGATAAATGAGGTAAGAAGACAATTCAAAAATATTCCCGAGCTTAAGAAAGCTTTGGAAGTGATGAAGAAAAATGATGGCAAAGAGATGAGCGAATGGTCTGAGGCAGATGTCAAAACATTCGAAGCAGCAGATGGGAAAGCAGAGTATGATAAGTGTGTAGAGATATCTACTCAAGCTTCTATTAGAGAAATGATGTTACCGGGTCTGATTGCAGTTGTAACGCCAGTACTTGTCGGTTTCTTAGGAGGCGCAGAGATGCTTGGTGGATTGCTTGCAGGTGTGACTGTTTGTGGTGTATTAATGGCCATCTTCCAGTCTAATGCCGGTGGTGCTTGGGATAATGCAAAAAAGATGTTTGAAGAAGGAGTAGAGATTAATGGCAAAATGTATTATAAAGGATCTGATGCTCATAAGGCAACAGTTGTTGGAGATACAGTGGGAGATCCATTTAAGGATACTTCTGGACCATCTTTGAATATTCTATTGAAACTAATGTCAGTGGTAGCTTTGGTGATTGCACCATTTATCTAAGGACATTTTACAATAAATAAAAAGGGGCTGAGTCATGAGACTTAGCCCTTTTTTTATTGCTTGACTTTAAATTAATATCCTTGGTTACCTATTAATGTAAATATCCAATGAACCCTTTGCTAAAAAAGATTAGAGATAAACACCTCACCCATTTGAATTAACTCGCTTTAAATATCCAACACCAAAAACTTATGATTTAA
Organism: uncultured Saprospiraceae bacterium; assembly: GCA_964540155.1. Lineage (GTDB taxonomy): Bacteria > Bacteroidota > Bacteroidia > Chitinophagales > Saprospiraceae > RFSX01. Next base: position 10,011 of record CAZIMH010000039.1, on the reverse strand, counting down.
ATCTAATTCCATCCTGGTGTGATTATTATCAGAAAATTAAACTCACATTTCCTGTCATGTGACTGTAAACTATCTTAACTTTAGTTTAAATCGCGTACTGGTTTCCCCAAGTTAGTGTGCTTTAAAAAACCAAAAAAATTGAAAACAATGTCTATACCTCATTCAAAAGTTAGGGCAACTACTTTCCTATTTGCCTTCCAAAACATTTACTGATTAGCAACCTACAAAGGACTCTAAGTTCTCTTTATATGCTAATTAATTCAATCTAATTACAAGGTTGATTTGTAAAAACTTTCCGCCTCAATCGTAACGGATCGAAGTAGAGAGTTCTCCATTATCGCAATGGAAAATGACTTTTCAGTAGGACAAAAAAGGATAAATAAATAATTATTGGTTTCAAATCTGCTCTTTATGATAGACACATTGGAGTAGGTAAGATGGTGGGCTCCAACAGTTTCTTGGAGTCCATCTTTTATTAGGCTCTGTCATTGAGTCTCAGAGTGATTGTTGGTTTTGAACTTACACTTATCGAGTACGGAGAAATCTCCAAAAGGTCGATATGAAAAGTAACTTTCCATCGCGACCTTGGCGCTACGAATTAGAGAGTACTAGGTTTCTTTGAATGAAACATGACATTGAATAAAACATCTTCTCTAGCAATAGTAAATTATAATCCATTTTCCTTTCCTGTTCTAAGATCCAAATCTATCTTAGCACTCATGTCACTGAAGTCTTTAGTCATCAAAAGTATTGCACCGCGCATCCAGGCCAACTCACAAAGGCAGGCAAAAAATGCATTGGCAGATCAAGACAAATGGCTAAGAAAATTAATTATAACTGCAAAGAATACCCGATTCGGAAAAGACCATGACTTCCATAATATTAAAACGTATGTCGATTTTGTCAATCGAGTACCTATCTCCGATTATGAAGACTTGAGAAAGTATGTAGACCAAGTAGTCGATGGAAAACCAAACATCCTCTGGCCCGGACTCCCAAAATATTTTGGCAAAACCTCTGGCACCACTAGTGGTATAAAATATATTCCAATCACTAAGGACTCCATTACTCATCATATCAATTCTGCTCGCAATGCTATACTCCATTATGTAGCAGACACCCGCTCCCATCTTTTTGATGGTCAAATGATATTCATCTCAGGCTCTCCTAAATTGACCCAAAAATCCGGCATCCCCACAGGCCGCCTTTCAGGAATAGTCAATCATGAAATCCCCTCATGGGCGAAGGGTAATCAGCTACCCTCGTGGCAAACCAATTGTATAGAAGATTGGGAGACTAAACTGGATAGCATAGTAGAAGAAACCTACAACAAAGACCTGAGGCTTATCAGTGGGATCCCACCTTGGGTTCAAATGTACTATGAACGATTACTCTCCAAAACAGGTAAGTCGACCATAAAGGAAGTTTTTCCAAATCTAGAGTTATTTATATACGGAGGTGTCAACTTTGCTCCTTACAAAGCCAGCATAGACAAACTCCATGGTGCAAATATTACCACCTTGGAAACCTACCCCGCATCGGAAGGCTTCATTGCCTATCAAGATGATTATAAAGAAGAAGCACTACTGCTCAATACGAATGCCGGGATGTTCTTCGAATTTATACCGCTACAAGAAGTCAATCAGCCTAACCCAACCAGATTGTCACTTAGGGAAGTAGAATTAGATAAGGATTATGCCATTATTCTCTCCACCAATGCGGGTCTGTGGGCCTACATGTTAGGAGATACCGTCAGGTTCCAGTCTCTTAGGCCATATCGGATAATTGTAAGTGGCAGAGTGAAACATTTTATTTCTGCATTTGGCGAACACGTCATCAGTAAGGAAGTGGAAGAAGCAATGCGCCAGGCTGCTGACAAACACAAGCTCGTCATACACGAGTTTACCGTAGCGCCTCAAGTCAATCCGCAGGATGATGCCCTCCCACATCATGAATGGTATATAGATATGGATGAAACACATATTCCATTATCAGAAATCGCAGCCACATTGGACCAACTGATTACAAAACAGAACATATACTACAAGGACCTTATAGATGGGCAGATTCTCCAACCTCTTAAGATAACCAAGGTAGCGCCGGGAGCCTTTAGGGAATACATGGAGTCCATAGGCAAATTAGGAGGTCAAAATAAAGTACCACGACTCAAGAATGACCGCTCACTTGTGGAGGAGCTGCGATTGCTTTAGTCTTTAAGAACATATGCGTTGTATTAAATTCCTCTTAAGAGGACTTTCTCTAACACAATGATTATCAGGACTTTCGTTTCTTTAGATGATTGCGTATTCCCATAAAATAAATTACCTTTGCAGGCTCTATGAAAATTAGAATTCTACTCTATATTACCATCGTAACAATCTCATTATCAACGAGTTGTAAGTCCAATTATGAGCAAATAAGGAATAGTAATAATCCTGAAAGAATTCTCAGAGAGGCTAATAGATTTTTCAAAGACGAACAATACACCAAAGCACAAGGATTATATGAGGTCGTTATCCCTTTTTATAGAGGGAAAAAAGAGGCGGAAGACGTATTCTACAATTATACATACACCCACTATTATCAGGGTGAGTATATTCTGTCTGCCCACTACTTCAATAATTTCACGAAGACCTTCTACAATTCTCCTAAAAAGGAGGAAATGGCGTTTATGTCTGCGCTGTCTAACTATCAGATGTCTCCAAATGAAAAGCTGGACCAAACAGCATCTATAGAAGCATTGGATAAGCTCCAAATATTTATCAATACTTATCCTAATAGTCCTAGAGTAGAAGAGTGCAACAAACTCATGGATGAAATTAGAGGCAAGTTGGAGACAAAGTCTTTCCGCCAAGGAAAACTCTATTACGACCTCAAAAACTATCAGTCTGCGATGACTTCACTAGAGAATACTTTGAAAGATTTTCCAGAAACGAAGCGGGCTGAGGAGATTAATTTTCTCATAGTCAAGTCAAGTACTGAACTTGCAAAAAACAGTATTTACGAGAAAATGCAAGAGCGACTAGAATCTACTATAGAAAAGAGTAATAAGTTTCTAAGCCGTTACCCTCGATCTAAAAGAAAACAAGAAATAAGAAGTACAATCGATTACTGCAAACAAGAATTAAAAAGATTTATCAATGAGTGATATCAAGAATAAAGTTCAAAATATAAACCCAAACGCCGAAGCCAGAGACGTATTGGAACTAATATCAAAAACTGGAAATATATACGAAGCGCTTGCTATTATCGCTTCTAGAGCAAAACAGCTATCAGTGGATATTAAGCATGAGCTACATGGAAAGTTAGAAGAGTTTGCCGTGAGCTCTGAGACTATAGAAGAAATACAAGAGAATAAGGAGCAGATTGAAATCTCAAAATTTTATGAGAAGTTACCTAACCCAGCTGTAATTGCGATGACAGAATTTCTGGAAGAAGGTCTAGAATATAGATACAGAAATGAGGAATCTGCAGAGCCTGCTCCTAATAATGAGGAGGAGCAGAAGTAATCTGCAGCACTTACTGTGTATATCCTACCTATGAAGGGTAAAAAGATTCTACTTGCTGTAACTGGGAGCATCGCTGCGTATAAATCCGCCACGCTTATAAGGCTACTCATTAAAAGTGGTGCGACAGTCAAGGTAATAATGACGCCGTCATCCACAGCATTTATCAGCCCACTTACCCTTTCTACCCTATCCAAACATCCTGTCCATACTGATGTGATAGATGGAGATGCCTGGAATAATCATGTCGATTTAGGCCTATGGGCAGATGTGATGTTGGTGGCTCCTGCTACAGCAACGACCCTAGGAAAGATGGCGCATGGTATCAGCGATAATATTGTGACTGCCGTATATCTATCGGCTAAGTGTCCTGTCTATATTGCGCCAGCCATGGATAGAGACATGTGGCTCCACCCTGCTACTCAAAACAATATAACCTCCCTATTATCATACGGAAACAAGCTCATAGACGCAGAGGAAGGGGAATTAGCTAGTGGATTGGTAGGCAAAGGAAGGATGGCAGAGCCAGAGAATATACTTGCTCGGCTGACTGAAGACTTCAAGGTGCTACAAGACCTAGGTGGCAAGCAAATCCTTATCACGGCAGGTCCTACTTACGAAGCCTTGGACCCTGTCAGATTTATTGGAAACCATAGCTCAGGAAAGATGGGCATTGCACTAGCTGAGGCCTGTGCTGAAAGAGGGGCTCATGTATCACTGGTGCTTGGTCCTACTCACCATTCAAGTACACATGAGCAAGTCACTACTTACAATGTGAACTCTGGTCTCGAAATGTACAATCAATGTAAAGCCCTACATAGTCATTCTGATGTGTGCATATTTGCAGCAGCTGTGGCAGACTATAAACCAACAGAGATATCTGAGAAAAAAATAAAAAAGACTGGAGATACACTGACACTAGAATTAGAGAAGACCATAGATATCGCTCTATCCTTGGGTAAGGGGAAAAGCGCCAGTCAAGTCCATATCGGGTTTGCCTTAGAAACCGATGACCCAGAAGCCAACGCAAAGCGCAAGCTAGATAAGAAAAACTTCGACCTGATTATCCTTAATTCCCTAAAAGACAAGGGTGCAGGATTCAAACACGACACTAACAAAATCACTATTTATACTAAGAAAGGCACAAAAGAAGCATTCCCTCTAAAACCAAAAACTGAAGTTGCACATGATATAATCAATACTTTGGTCAAAAATTTCGTTAAGTAGTCATCAATGAATAATATTATGATTTCAGATTCTATCCTCCAGATTAGAAAACTAGCATTTGTCCCCATCCTACTCCTTATGATGGCTAACAGCATTAGCTTAATTGGTCAAGAGCTTAATGTAAATGTCACAGTCAATGCACCGCGAGTAAAGAACATTGACCCTAAGGTATTTGAGACTTTTGAATCAGAGTTAACGAGATTTTTTAACAATACTAAGTGGACAGAGGATGAATTTGAGGATTTCGAGAAGATAGAAGGTAACATCAGTATAAATGTTATAGAGGATAATGCCAATTCATTTAGTGCAGATATTCAGGTACAAGGTATACGTCCAGTATTTAATAGCACTTATAAAACGCAGACACTGAACTATCAGGACAAAGGCGTCCAAATCATCTACAATGAATTGCAACCGATCAGAAATAGTTTTAATAGCTATTTTGATCCCCTATCCTCACTAATGACATTTTATGCATTTATGATTATTGGATTTGATTACGACACGTTTGAGATATATGGGGGAGACGAACATTTTAAAACAGCAAAATCTATTATCAACAACCTACCCCAAGGTGCAGTAGATCGAACTGGTTGGGATCCTAATCTTAGATCTAATATTTCCAGAGTCAACGTCACAGATGAAATCCTGAGTCCAAGGATGCGTCCTTATAGACAAGCGATATATGAATATCACATGAAAAGCTTGGACCAAATGACTGAGAATGCATTGAAATCCAGAGCAGTGATGATGAGTGCCATTACTTCTATTGGAGAGGTTAATTCGTCTGTCTTTGATAGTGGAATTATACAGATGTTTAGTGATACAAAACGGGTAGAGATTATAGAAATATTCAAAGGAGCTCCTCGAGGTGACAAATCTAAGGTACATGCTATCATGGTCAAAGTAGACCCAGCCAGAGCTTCTGAATACGACCCTATCAACTAAGCACGCTTCCAAAATAAATTGCCTAAAAACATAGCCATACTTGCATCTGGTGGTGGTTCAAATGCTGAGCGCATCATCCAGCATTTCCAAAATATTAAGTCCGTACAGGTAGTGCTTATCGTTAGCAACAAGCCTAATGCTTATGTATTACAAAGGGCTGCCAATCATAACATAGATTCTGTAGTAATAGACAAAGCGCTTTTCCAATCTAAGCAAGAGATGCTCTCTATTCTAGAAAAGAAGAATATTGATTTTATTGCCCTTGCTGGTTTTCTCTGGTTGGTTCCTTCTTATCTCGTCCGAGCATATCCTAAACGCATCGTGAATATCCATCCAGCTTTACTACCTAAATATGGTGGCAAAGGGATGTACGGAAAAAGGGTCCATCAGGCCGTGTTTGATAATAATGAAACCAGCACTGGCATGACCATTCATTTTGTGGATGAGCAGTATGATGAGGGTCATATAATATTCCAAGATTCAGTAGAATTATTACCATCTGATACGCCGGATATTATCGCAAAAAAAGTGTTAGAATTAGAACACAAACATTATCCTTCCGTTATTGAATCTGTCCTAAAGTAAAGACAATTCAGTTCTACTGTACCTATGCCAATTGGCGCTTATTAGAATTAAGATAGTTGTATGCAGTTATTCCTTGCAGGCCGCCCGTGTGAATAAAGAGAATTTTTTTACCACTGAGTTGGTTTTGAGAAATGAGATCCATTGTAGCATACATGGCTTTTCCAGTGTATACAGGGTCTAAGGGAATGCCCGTATCTAACTTAAATTTGTTTATGAATGAGATTAGCTCATCAGACGTTTTGGCAAATCCGCCAAAATGATAATCATGATTAATCTTCCAATGCGAATAACCACCATCTAGCCTGTCTTCAATAGAATTTTTTAAACCAATATTCTTTAGCACATTAATTACAATAACTTCTATTTTACTTTCTTTAATTATACCTGCAGCTGTCGCACCTGTGCCCGCCGCCACGATCACTGTGTCATATAATTCTCTGCTCTCATCTACCTCTTGCATTAACTCTCCCACACCCTTCATAGCAAGTCGGTTACTACCGCCTTCAGGAATAAAATAAGGATTAGGATAATTACCCAAAATGCTTTTCACTTCATCAGCATTCTTTCCTTTTCTATAGGCCACTTTGGGAATATGAATGATTTCCATTCCTGCACTTCTAGCCTTTGCTAAAGTAGGATTGTTCACGTCTTCTTGAGTGCCTCTTATAATGCCCACACATGGATAGCCACCTGCCTTACTTATCTGGGCTGTAGCCGCAATGTGATTAGAAAAAGGACCTCCCATTGTCACAATGTGTGAGTAACCACCTCTTTCAAATTCCTTTAGATTGTAAAAGAGCTTTCTCCATTTATTGCCACCAAAATCAGGATGGATTAAATCTTCTCTTTTGACATGCAAACTGCAACTAGACACTGCCACACTATGAAGGTCTACTGCCTGTACTGGGGAAGGTAGATTTAGATATTCTGAAAAGTCTTTCATTCTAAGACAGACTCACACTTTTAAATTGACTATTGAGATGAATAATGAATGAAGTGCCTTGCCCTATTCTAGAATCTATATCAATTGTGCCTTGCAAATAATTGACCCTGGACTTGATGTTCTCCAGTCCCATACTTTTGTATTTTTTATTGGCATTAAATCCTATTCCATCATCTTCTATATGAATGACGATATCATCACCTTCCTTATTTAGTTGGACAAAGATTTCCGAAGCCTTTGCATGCTTAATCGCGTTATTAAATATTTCTTGTACGATTCTATAGATACCCATCGCAAAGTTTTGATCTAGTTCTTTTGGAATGCCAAAATGTTGGAAAGTGATCTCTGGTCCATTCTTGCTTTGGTATCTATTGATAAGATCATTGATGGCAGAGACAAGTCCTAGTCTTTTGAGTGCACCAGGCTGTAAGTCTTGTGATATTGTTCTGATTTCTGACACTGCTACATCCAGAAGTTTGGTCGCTTCTTTATACTCATATAGTTTTTCAGGACTGGCTTCCCTATCTTGGATGTTACCTATACGCAATTTGATGGTAGACAATAGTCCTCCTAGACTATCATGTAAATCTTTGGCGATTCTCTCACGTTCTACTTCTTGCCCTACAATCATAGATTCCATTGAATTGATTTGTAGCTTATCTCTCAGCTCTGTAATCTTTTGCTGTGCAATTTTTTCATTCTGCTCTTCAATAATCTGAGCAGACTCAATTTTTTCAGAATAGAATCTTATGATAAAATAAATACCAAACAACAAACCAGCCATAGCCAAGCCGAGCACAATCAGCGCTCTTTTTTGTTGCTGATTACTTTTTTGCACGTAAGCTTTATCTTTTTCTAACAACTTTATTTCCGTTGCCTTTTCCTTTGATTCATACTTATGTGTCAAATTATTGATTGCAAGAATTCTATTCTCATTCAGTATGCTATCCTGAAGTTTTGAGTAATTTTCTGCATAGACATAAGCTTCTTCATGCAGTCCAATATTTCTAAGATTATTTGCAAGGAGTTGGTAGGCTGATAGTCGCTCCTTACTATAAGGAATAGCAGAGAGTATCTTTAATGAGGATAACAAATCAAAATTACTTAGTCTATACTCTTGGAGTTGTCCATAAGCCTTCCCTCTTTCTAATAAACAATTTGCTTGCTTATAAGTATCATTTAAATCCAAGCTGATATCAAAGCATTCATTGGCCATATTCAATGCTTCTTTATAATCTTTCATCAGATTATTATATTTGATATCCCTGGTTATGATCTCATATTGCAATGACTGTTCCTGAACTATTGACATTTCTTTGACCTCATCCAAAGTAGCCCTAGCGATTTCTACTTCTAGTTTTTCTATGTGATAATCGAAGAGCAATAAGTCTACATAAGCCTGCATCTTTGGGTTTTGCTTCTCTTGAAAATATGTTTTCAATTCCAGTATGCGATTATAGGCGTCTTCATACATGTCGTTGCCTAAAAGTTGTCTGGCTATATGGTACTTAGCTCTATTCGTTCCTGCGGTATCCCTAGCTAGCTCATAATACTCCAGGCTCCGTGATAGGTGTTCGAAAGATTCTTCGAGATTGCGATTGGCCTCTTCGTCATAGAGGGCCAGGTTATAATATGATAAAGCTAAGTCATCATAATCATTAGTTCGTCTGGCCATTTCTAATTCCTCAGTCAGCGCTTCCAACTTATCAGATTTCTGACCTACAAGATGTAGGTTAGCTAGAAGCATCACACTTACAAGAGTAACAATAAGTCTGAGGTAATTCATTTCTAGAATTATAACTGATTCACAAAGTAATACTGATTAATGAAGATACGATAACTATCCTGATGGAAATGGATGGGGTCTGAAATAAAGAAAGCACTCATCTTTATGAGTGCTTTCTTAAACTTTTTGCAATAGTCAATCCCAATGAGTTAATTCTTTCGGTTTTTCAGAAAAAAGAGTTGGATAACCTCTCCGATTCTAAAGATGTCTGCTGGATTAAAAACAAATCAGAGACAATCATCCAACTCCCAACTAACTAACTAAACTACAATTCGATATGGATAATAGTCGATGTCGAATTGTGATAGCGTTTTCATTTGGTCTCAATGACAATGTAAAGATGAATCATATATGAGTTTATTTCTTCGTTGTATTTACCTAATTTGCATACTAGGGTATACCCCGAATTATAGTAACTAATTACACGGTATCTTCGCTTCGCAATTATAAGATTATGATACCTACTATTTCCGAGCCTTACATTTTGACTATGACACGAATATTAATCGCTGATGATCACGCCATGTTTGCGGACGGCATCTCTTCTATTCTGAAACCTGAAGAAAATATAGAAGTAGCAGGACAATGCCTAGATGGGCCTTCTACCTTAGAATTCTTGGCTAATAATCCTGTAGATATTCTACTATTGGATGTCAATTTACCAGGTATGAGCGGCATAGATGTATGCAAAGAAGTGACTGAAAAATATAAAGACACCAAGGTTATCGCCATTTCCATGTTTAATGAAGAAAGCTTTGTCACTGAAATATTGAACAATGGTGCCAAGGGTTATGTCCTTAAGAATACGGGTCGTGAGGAATTACTGAAAGCCATAGCTACAGTCCAGTCTGGCAAGTCCTACTTCAGTGATGATGTGACAGATACGATTATGAAAGGTCTTATGAACCAGCGCACTGGATCTAAAGAAGTAAAGAAAGATATACCTAAAATATCGAGAAGAGAAAAGGAAGTCCTGAATCTTATCGTCAAAGAACATACAACACAAGAGATCGCCA
>CAZIMH010000038.1:0-15602 GCA_964540155.1 uncultured Saprospiraceae bacterium | reverse complement strand
TAAGATAGTCGCCGATGGTCTGGATGATGAAACTTTTGATGTGACCAATAAAGGGATTCATCTTTCAGCACAGGCATTTAATGATTTGACTAATAAGGAAGATACTGTCATCGTCGATATGCGTAACCATTATGAGAGTGAAGTGGGGCATTTTAAAGGGGCTATCACACCAGATGTAGAAACCTTCAGAGAGTCTCTACCTATCATCTCAGATATGCTAGAAGCACATAAGGACAAGAATATTGTGATGTACTGCACAGGTGGTATCCGCTGCGAAAAAGCCAGTGCCTATCTCAAGCACAAAGGATATGAAAATGTGCATCAGCTGGAAGGGGGCATCATCGAATACACTCGGCAAGCAAAACAGCAGGGACTAGAGAATAAGTTTATCGGAAAGAACTTTGTCTTTGATGATAGATTAGGAGAACGAATAACTGAAGATATTATCTCTAAATGCCACCAATGTGGAGAGCCTTCTGATGATCACACAAACTGCGCTAACGACGCTTGTCACATTCTCTTTATTCAGTGTGCTTCTTGCGGAGAAAAGATGGCGCACACCTGCTCTGTTAAATGTATGGAATTCAACCAAAGGCCAAAGGAGGAACGAGAAGCTCTAAAAGACAAGATGACATTTAACGGGACCAAGTTTGGCAAGGGACGATATAAGGCCCATCGCCAAAAGGAAGGCTGGGAGAAATAATCTTTTGTCAACCAGCACAGCAATTAATCCACTTTAATAAAAGGCTCTAGTAAGATTTGGATATTATTCCAATTAACAACCCATGTTAAACCATATGGTCCAAACCTTAATCTCAGTTTAGCAAAGTTGAATAAAATCAACATTGGATAATTGCAACTAATACATTCCCCATTACATCTATTATCTGTACCATCTCATCGAGAAACGGAATAAAATGACACGTGATACACTATTTTTATAATATTAAAGTTGTCATAAAGTATTCTACGAAACTCAAATAAGCATGACTACCATTTACTTTACATAACATCATTACTCAATCGCATCATCTATGTTTTCAAAACGACTTCAACTTACGCTTGCCCTTTTCGCTTTATGTTCTTTCAGCTTACTAGGCCAAGACTACAAAATCAAAGGGGTCGTAGAAGACACCCTCGGCAATGCACTCATCGCCTCCACAGTATTATTACTGGAAGCTACTGATTCCACCATGTTAGATTTCACCCAGACAGCGCTGGATGGATCATTCAGATTTAAGAATGTACCTCCAGGCAATCATCTGGTAAAAACAACCTACATCGGATATGTCCCCTTAACAGTCAATGCGAGCAGCTCAGATGGATCTGATATCAACTTGGGTACGATGAAAATGTCAGAGTTAGCAGAAGAACTCATGGAGGTCGTTATCAAAGCAGCAAAGGCACCTATCAAAATGAGAGGGGACACCATAGAGTATGATGCCTCCACCTTTCAAGTTCCTGAGGGCTCATCCGTAGAGGAACTTCTAAGAAGGCTACCGGGCATAGAAGTAGAGTCTGATGGATCTATCACTTCTGATGGTAAGGATATCACCCAAGTTACTGTAGACGGCAAATCATTTTTCGGTAATAACACACAGGCAGCCACAAAGAACTTACCCGCTGAAGGCATCTCTAAAGTTCAAGTCTTTGATTCTAAGACAGAAGAACAAGAAATAACTGGCGCCTCTACCTCATCTCAGGACAAGACAATGAATCTAGAGATGAAGGATGAATTCAAAAAAGGAGGGTTCGGTAAAGTCGTGGCAGGGGTAGGTGACAGAAGCAGAGCAGAGCTGAAAGGCAACTATAATAAATTTAATGATAAGATTCAGTTCAGCTTAGTGGGTGTGGGAAATAACACCGGACGGAATGGCTTAGGTTGGGATGATTATCAGGATTTTTTGGGATCCAATACGTGGGGAAATGGAGGAAGCACGGACTATGGTTTTGGAGGTAGCTCGGGTCATTATATTTCCTGGGGCGGTGGTGATTTAGGTATAGAGTCTACTATACAGAATCTATTCTTTAGCGGAGAGAGAACAGGATTTCCTGAGAATTACAGCGGCGGTATTAATTTCAACTATGACCATAATAAAACCAAAATAAGCTCTGTCTATTACTATAATCAGAATGGACTTACTAATGAAACCGATAGAATAGAAGATCGGTTCTTCCAGAATTTTACCCAGAGTCAGGATATGAACAGCTCTAATGATGACATTTCTCGAGGACACAGAGCGGAGGTGACATTCGAAAAAGAACTGGATAGTCTTCATACGATTAAGTTTGATATATCAGGTGCATTCATCGACAACAATGAGCTGTACAGTAGTGTATCTAATCTACAGCGAGACGGAGAAGATATAAGCAATACTGTCTTCAGCAATAATTCCAATACCACGGGTTCTCTCTTGGATGGCTTACTTGTATTCAGAAAGAAATTCAAAAAGAAAGGAAGAGCGATGGGACTAAATGTCTCTGCGCTATCTACAGCCTTGGAAGAAGATTGGACGCAGGAATCTAGGACCATCTTTACTTCCCCAGAATCTGGGAGCGAAGACATCTTAGACATGAACCAAGACAATCTCAATGACGCCAACAAAGTATTATATAAAGCCAATGCTTTGTATGTAGAACCCCTTGGCAAAAAATTCGTACTACAGACCTTCTATAACTTTAGAAATAGAAATGAATCAGGTGACAGAATTGTAAATGACCTTATAGACAATCAAGAGATAGCGAATGTGGACCTGAGTAGAACTTACGATAACACCATCAGATTCAATAGAACAGGTGCATCTCTACGTTACTCTGCCAATGGCACTAATGTCACCTTAGGCGGTGGGTATCAGAGATTTGATTTACTAGGTACTTTCACCTCTAATGTGACGAATGAGCAATTAGGTGAAGTGAACAGAACATTTGATTCCTTTATACCTTATTTTTCAGTAGAGTTGAATCCGGCTAGAAATCTTTATATAGATTTTGATTTCACTAGAAACCCTAATGAGCCTTCCATTACTGACCTTCAGCCACTGGTAAATAATATTAACCCCTTATATATACGTGAAGGGAATCCTGAGCTAACGCCTGAAGTGGAAAATAGATTTTCCACATATATAAGTAATAACTTTCCGTCTATAGATTTGCGTATAAGTGCCAATGCCAGTTACAGCATTCATCAATCACAATTCTCTACTAACCAGACAGTAGATGAAAGGCTCGTGACACGTGTAAATCCAATCAATGTATCAGGTGGAAGAACTGCTTCTATTTGGTCCTACTTTTCGCTTCCGATTATAAAGAACAAATTGAAATTCAGAGTGAATTATTCGTTCTCTAATAATCTCAGACCATCCTTTATCAATGGAGAAGAGAATAACACAAGAGTCAATAGACATAGTCCTTCACTAAGAATAGATATCACGCCTTCTAAAGATTTTTCAATCTATCTTAATTCTAGTTATTCTACAAGCAAGACCACCTACGATATTGCAACTAGCCAAGATCAGAACGTTGTCACACTCAGATTCGGTACCGAAATAAATGCTAAATTATTTGCTGGCTTCTTTTTAAGTTCCAGTTACAATGTGAGAAGATATAGCAATGATAGATTCGGTCAGGAGACGACTATTCCTATACTGAATGCATCCATTTATAAACGATTCATGAAAAAGGACCAACTCGAATTACGGTTCTCCTTGTATGATGGATTTAATCAGAACAGAGGATTTAATCTAGGGGCCTTTGGCAATAGTGTCTCTCAATCAGAGACCACGTCTCTCAGTCGATACGGCATGCTCAGCGCCACTTTTAATATAAGAGGTATGAAGTCAGATGTGAGAAAAAATTCTTGGTGGTAAAATTTTTAATCCTTAGCTAAACACTTCTATAAAATACAACAATGACACATTTGCGTTTCAATAGTATCACTAAGTTGTCCACATTACTTCTATTATTTTGTTGCCTATGTTCGGCAGGCATCTCACAATCCAGTGAAGGCATCATCACGTACAACAGAAAAACAGATTGGACAGCCATCATGTCTAAGTTGTCATACTTAGACCAAGCCGAAAAAGATCGTATCAATCTCACTTGGGGTAGTATGGATGATTATGAAGGTGATAAATACAATCTCTATTTTAAAGACAACAAGACAATCTATACAGAAAAAGAAGATGAAGTAGGGACTGATTTTTCATGGAGAAAAGATGAATTTGTTGTCCTTAGAGACCTGAAAGAAAAGAGGTCCAAAGATCTAAGAGAAGAGATGGGACAGACATTTCTTATAGAAGAAGAAACCCCAAGAATCAAATGGAAAATCCTCAATGAGATAAAAGAAATTCAGGGTTATCTATGCATGAAAGCTGAGACGACGAACAAAGCAAAAGGTCAAACAATTCATGCATGGTTTACTGATGCGATTCCAGTATTTGGCGGACCTGAAGGTTTCGGTGGGTTGCCTGGCATGATCCTGGAGTTGGATATTAACGAGGGAGATGCCGTGATTACTGCGACAAAGCTAGATTTGGAAACACCCTTGGATGAACTCCCGTTCCCAAAAAAAATGAAGGGTAAAAGAATTACCTATGCGGAGCTGGATCAGAAAATAGAAAAGTATATAGCCGAAAGTATAGAGGGTAGAAAAAATCCTTTTTGGAGTTTGAGATATTAAGTTTGAATCCGTCTTTCTATTTGACGCCTCTCGCCTGAATATTCAAAAACCAGGTTTCAAATATGGTGAATATAAGATAGGTCATTAAAAATGGAATGATAAATATCTTTTGTTGGGGCTGATAGTTTTTGACATAAACTGCGACAAATGCAAACGAGACAACTAGCTTCAGAAAAACATTCAATATCACTAAGCCGATAACAGACTTTCCATTGGCATGGCGCATAGAGCGATCTATTAGAAAATAGATAATCGCAGCCATTAAAATAAAACAAACCAGTGACCACCACAGAAGTGTAATGTGTGGTCTTAGTGGAATAAACTGATCTACTAAAAAGAACATTACCACAGAGGCTAAAGAAGCAAGGCACGTATATTTTATGAAAGTGGTAATATTCATGACGCCAATTAATTTTTGTCAGAAGGCGGAGACACTGCACGGAATACCTTATAGAAGAAGGCAAACAAAGCCAAGATGCAACTGAGAGCAGTAATATATTGGATCTCATTTCCAAAGTAAGCATCTGCTTTTCTCCCAAGCCAAATAGCTACAAACAATAGCCCAATCAACTGATACGCCAAGCCAGAAAACTGTGCATATGTAGATACTTTTTTTCTTCTGTCCGTATTTTTATTAGACACAGATAGACTTAAGAAGCTTCCGCTGCTAGATTTTTAATTCGATGCCCCATGTCACAGTTGCCTGTAAATGTCGCACCGTTCTGGACTAGTAATTTTCCAGTTTTGATTTCTCCTGTGACAGACGCTGATTCTCTTACGTCAAGGATATCGTGAATGGTCAGAACCCCATTGAATCGACCTTCTATAACTGCATTCTGACTCGTCACTTCTCCGTCTACATTACCAGTAGGACCAATTATAAGTTTGCCACCACAATTCACTGTGCCTACAATAGTACCATCTACACGTAAATCATTTTGTGTATTTATGGTGCCCTCCGAATGCGAGCCTTCTACAAGCGTATTGATATTAGAAGAAGTTGGCGTTGCTGCATTGACGGCGTTATTAGATTTCTTATTAAACATAGCTTAGGTTAGTATCAGTTCTTAAAATAATAAAACGAATCGTGGTGAGCAAATGTAACCATCATTAACAGAACACTTTAATAAATGGTCTAACAAAAAAAGCTCTAACCTACAAGGTCAGAGCTTTCTGAAAATTTATTTTATTCTAATACTGTTCTAGAATCTAGGACAGTAAACTGATCTCTTTTCTGTACCGCAAATCAGATAGTTCAGTGAGAACTCAAATGCGCCGTTTGCTGTGGCAGCATTTCTTAGTTGTGATACAGTAGCATCATAACTAAACCCAATCCCATAGTTACCATAATCAAATCTGGTAGTCACTATAAATGCATCAGAGTGAATACCTCCTTGTACATTATTTCCTATTCTGTACCAAGCACCTAATTGCCATGACTGCCCATCTGTTCTCGATCCTAGATTAAATCTTACAGCAGATCCAACATTGATTTCAAGGTGCTCACCTTGAGACATGTATACCACATTCGGCACTAAACTCATATTCTTATTTAGCTCAAACTCTCCACCGGCATGCAAAGTGATTCTGCTTGTCAAAGACTCTGTAGTTGTCTCTCCGAAGAAAGATACATTAGGTCTGTTAAGGTGGTGTATTGCTAATCCTGCGTAGAAGCTACTAGACGCATCTAGTACACTGAACCATACTAAACCTGCACTTAAGTCTCCATGTAAGAAGTCTGAATTGAACTGATTTCCACTAGTACCAATTGGATCTGGTGCCGATTCATCAAACCCACCACTTCCATCATGCTGAGATGGCCATCTGGCATTGGTCAGGTCTACTCTTCTCTGAGAGATACCCGCATCTGCTCCAAATACAAGATAATGCGCTGTTTTTCTATAACCACCCATCTTCTTACTATAAGAGAATGATATACGGCCTTGTGTTGTTCCGAAACTTAATTCTCCAGCTCTATCACCCCAAAACGTACCTCCTATACCGAAGTAATCAGATCGTCCTACCGCTATCTTTTGGTCATAGGAGACCGAATAGGTATTGTAGGCATCTCCGGTAAGTACCTGAGACCACTGATTTCTATAGTTAGCAACTACCCTTGTGTTACAATTCATGACACCAGTCAATGCTGGGTTTAGATTGAGGGGAGACATATAAAACTGAGAAAAGTGAATATCCTGTGCTGATACTGAAACACCTGCAGACATCAAAACAAATAGGAAAAACACATTTTTAAAATATCTCATTTGTGTAATTTTTTTCGACATGTTATTTCTGAAACCTTTATAACTCTTAAAGTTAGTCTATAAAAGTAGAATAAATAGTGAAAAAATGAAGTTGAGGAAGCGTCTTTATTACAAAACAATATCTATTAAGACATTGTCTGTCATCCTATAACAAAGCAATAGATATGCCAAAAATAAAGGACTCAAACCCCAAATATCACTATCTTCTACGAATATTTCTCATTCAGTCATGAAACTACGAACGAAAGTAAAAATGCCTTCACCAAAGGTAAGAATCCAATATTCTGACCAAATTTGTAGTATTGGGTCGTGCTTTTCGGTTCATATGTCCGATAGACTGTCTCATTTAGGGTATCCAGTCAACTCTAATCCTACAGGTATAACTTTCAATCCTCAGAGCATATTGCGCACTATTAAGATAGTCTTAAAGCCAGATTCGCTGCAAGGGGATGCATTATTATTACAAAATGGGGTTTATTCCCATTTGGATTTTCATAGCAGTTATAGCCAAATGGATGCCCCTAGCTTCATAGCTCAGGCCTCCAATAGCCTAAAAGTTGCTGCTAAAAGTCTTCAAAAAGCACAATTTTTCATAATTACACTGGGAACCTGCCATGTACATCGCTATAAAAAGACCAATGAAATAGTTAATAACTGTCACAAATTGCCTTCGGATCAGTTTACTCAGGAGCTCATGACGCTGAATCAGGTTATCGCCAGCCTAGAAGAAACACGTGCCCTGGTCCTCCCGCAGACAGAAAATAAACCACAATTCATATTCACCGTCAGTCCCGTAAGACATATTAAGAATGGTCTCGTAGAAGACCGCAAGAGCAAAAGCACCGCCCTATTGGCAGTCCATCATATGGTAGATCGCTTTGCAGATTGTCACTATTTCCCCTCATATGAGATCATGACTGATGACCTCAGGGATTACAGATATTATAATGATGATCTCATCCATCCTTCTCAGTTGGCTGTAGAACATATTTTTAATGAGTTCACCCAATCTTGGTTGGCACCTGAAGATGAATCACTAAGAGCCCGAATCGAACATATTCAGAAGCGCAGACAGCATCGGCCTTTGTTTCCAGATACAGAGGCACATAAAGACTTCGAAAAAAAATTGAATGAGGATATGAAGGGTTTAGTGGAGGACTACCCTTTTCTAAGTCAGACTTTGGGATTAAGTGACTAACCACCCTTTCACACGACCCTTCTAGACTGCGACTGAGCTATGTCCGTACTGTTGCCCCTCCATTTTACATCTATATGGACCAGCCCAGGGGTTTTGCCCACTTCTAGACTCCCCATCGTCTTATGATAACCCAATGCCTCTGCGCCATTAAGTGTGGCCCATTGGAGCAGGGCTGTGAGTGGGACATAAGACTGCATTCTCTTTATGGTCTTAATTTCTTCCCAGATGGATAATTGCCAGTTGGACATAATACTATCTGTGCCTAGGGTCATCTTAGCGCCGGCATCTATAAAGGTTCTATAGTATGGCAGTTTGTTTTCTATGTATAGGTTAGCATTGGGGCAGCTGGCCCAGTAAGTATGCTCAGACCACTGAGTAGCGGCGGCTATGTCCTCAGTTGTTGTTAATGTATTATGTACAAATAAATTTCTCTTTTTGGGCTGCATATGCTCTAATGCATAGTCAATAGAACCCTTGCCTATGGGTTTAAAATGGTCCAGCGTCATACCAAATCCTTTGAAGAACGCCTCAAATCCGCCAGTTCCATCCTGAAACATGAGCAACTCATCCAGAGTCTCTGAATTATGTATACTAATCGTTCTACCATTAGGGTTAGCCTTATTGATAAAATCAAAAAGGGCTGGGGTTACCGAGTAAGGTGCATGAGGTACAAAGCTTTTCTTGTTCCCATTTTCTCCAGCTTGTGCAGTAAAGACAGCACGATTACTTTCTATAGTCGCTGCTGTCATAGCAGGCTGCATCATATCAAACATCTCCACAAAAGTGTAGTAGCTGATCGGTGATTTGGATTTCTGTGCGGCGGTATCTGTCTTATTAGATATATCCCCTACTGCCTGAATACCGGACTCCCACATATTACTATCTTCCTTAGCTATATGCTCTAGGATGATTTCTTCTTCGAAGGCTCTTTGCTGTACAACCGTTTGTATAAATGGAATCAGCTTAGTCCCTGTCGGACAAAGCCCTTTCATATGTGAGAGTTCTAGATGGCAATGTGTATTAATCAGGCCAGGCATCAACACACCAGTGTAATGTTGTATATCTGCAAATGGCAGCTGATCTTTAGTCTTAATATCCTGTATGACTCCCAGATCATCCATCACGACGACACCATTAGCTATCGCCTCAGAACTTATAGGTAATATATAATCAGCAGAATAATACTTCATCCCTAATTACTATAAGTCATGAGTGATGACGCCACTTCTAAGACGTGGCAAGAACCAAGTGCTTTTAGGTGGTAAGGTCTCACCGCTATCTGCCAGTCCAGTCAATTCCTTGACAGATACAGGATAGATACAGAAGCCTATACCCTCATCCATTTTCATTGCAGCATTCTCTATTTTGATCAATGGCTGGGTACCTCCGAAATAACTGATTCGTGTATCTACTCTTACGTCCTTGATGCCTAGTATGGTGCCAAATATGTACTTATTTATAAGTGCACTATCCAGCAGTATTTTCTTCTTACCTCCAGATAAGTATGACTCTCTCCATTTGAGCCGATACCATTTGCCATCTATATAAGTGGTGACATGATGTTTTTTCTTGGGTTTTTGTGCACTGATAAGAGGCGAGATATCAAAATACTTGGACAAACCAACGATAAACTCTGGTACCGTAATTATATTCTGAATATCTACTACTCTATTATAATCACAGATTTTGAGTTCATTGAATGGAAAGTATGCGGTATAAAAATACTTGAATCTCTCAGCCTCCTTACCCAGTTCTTTACTTTCGCTAAGGAGTTTTACAGTGGTGCTTCTGTGGTGGCCATCCCCTATATAAGCCTTCTTGATTTTGGAGAAGGCTTTCAGTAAGGTATTGATGGTGCTTTCATCTTTAATTTGCCAGACTGTGTGCACTTCATCCTCCGCTTTAAATGGAATATTGATTAGCGGTTTTCCTTTGGTGACTCCATTCACTAATTTCTTTATCTGAGAATTGCTTTTATAACCCAACAGCACAGGTTTGACTAGAGCATTTCTTTGGATAATGAGATGCATCATTTGCTGTTCCTTTGCCGCTAGGGTTTTTTCATGTTTCAGGACGTTGCGCTTGGACATCTCTTTGACATCTGTAAGTGTAAGGATGCCTATATGCGCATCGTCACCCACCTTTATACGGTATACAAACAAGGATTCTTTTCGTAACTCCTTGTAAAAATTATTCTGCTTGTATTCCCGGTACTGATGCTTTATGCTAGAAAAAAAGGATTTGGGAGAAGTGATAAGTTCTCCTTTGGGATAAGAGGCCTTGAATGGGAGAATCTTCATGAATTTGCAAATGAATTAGTATGAAGTAAGATTACCGTGATTATATACAATGAATCTTCATAGATGGTTTTGATGGTTAAATGGCTTTTTTAACTATCACCGAATTTCTTTCTAGCATATTCCTGAAGGTCCACTACCTGATCAGACTCATCCACAATCTCCTGCCCTAATAGCGTCTCAAAGACGTCTTCCATAGTCACCAGACCTACGACACTTCCAAACTCATCCTGCACCACAGACAAATGCTGTTTTTCTTTAGTCAGATTTTTGAACAGATCAGGAAGCGGTGTATTGTCCCTCACATTATTAGCCTGAAGCATGAGGTTCTTGATTTCTGTATCGGATCCTTTTTCTACCATGCAAGCTAGGATGTCATCCTTCAAGACGACGCCAGTTATCTCATCTTTATTATCTCCTTTATACACAGGAATTCGGGAATATATCTTACTAGGATTGGATTGTATAAATTCATTCACAGTCATATCCTCAGATACCATAAATGCGACAGTCCGTGGTGTCATAATATCCCGCACAGACATTTTTTCAAAATTGAGAAGATTGTTTATAATTTCTGATTCTTCCTGAGCGATAGCACCACTTGTCGTACCCACCTGGGTCATCGCTGCAAAGTCTGCCCTACTAAGCACAGATTTACTTTTGTCTTTTTTGAGAAACTTGGTAGTCAGTTGGCAGAGCCATACCAGCGGTGCCAGTACCGTAATCAACACCTTCAGTGTCTTAGTCGTGAATGGCGCTAAACTCTTCCAATTATTGGCACCCAAGGTCTTGGGTATAATCTCTGATAATATTAATATCAGCAAGGTCATAGCTACAGGCGTCACTATCGTAGCCATAAACTGTGTACCCCAAATGGCAGTGGCTGCCGCCCCCACACCAATCGCACCCGCCGTATGAGCGACTGTATTCAGTGTCAATATAGCCGATAAGGGTTTATCTATATCCTTCTTATACTCTTCCAGTAGCTTACCTGTCGCAGTGCCTGCTTGAGCTTGTTGGGTCACATAAGAAGGCGTAATACTTAGCAACACAGCTTCCAGTACAGAGCACAAAAAAGAGAAAGCTATGGAAATCGAAAACCAAAAAAGTAGTAGAGTCACAAGTTAAAATATTGATTATGTGACAAATCTAGATATAAGATATTCTAATATGAAGGGTTTTAAGCTTTATTCTGTGTTTGCCACCATCTTCTAATTTGAACAACTATGAATGCTGACAGCAGCGCTTTGACTATCGCCATTGGCCAGTAAGGATAAAATCCATACTGCAGCGCCTTCCCCCAATCAAACTTGAAAGTCAACATCGCCAAGCCAAATGCAAATAATATAACTGTAGCTACAAGCATGATGACAACCACACGAGCACTTGTAATCTTAGACTTTATGGCCTGAGAGATATACAACCCTGAGAATAGAAAGCCAATCAGAAACCCACCTGATGGACCGAATAATTTCTCCAAGCCACTAGATCCACCCGCAAATACAGGAAGTCCGATAGCGCCAAGCAGAAGATAGCTCGTTATGATGATTAAAAATGAACGAACATTCACCAACCCTGCCACAACAAATACTGCCAAACTCTGCGCTGTGAATGGAATTA
Source organism: uncultured Saprospiraceae bacterium (assembly GCA_964540155.1). Taxonomy (GTDB): domain Bacteria; phylum Bacteroidota; class Bacteroidia; order Chitinophagales; family Saprospiraceae; genus RFSX01. The sequence continues at coordinate 3,545 of CAZIMH010000038.1, read as the reverse complement.
TCAGATCCGAAAACTCAATATCATACGATATATAAGCAGAAGCAATGATCGTAGCTAAGCCGATTAAGATAGTGAGACTCTTATTCGCCATGAGAAAATGAGAATACTTGACTAGCAGCATTATTGTTACCCACAATGAGAAGAGGATGGCCCTTGGTCTTCACGAGTCCTAGGGCTCTCACATCGTGGGGTGCGAAAAATCCTGATTCCTTATAAGGTACAGATTGGAATTGTTTATTACCCATATTCTTGAGTATCAGACCTGTGCCGCTATCTGCTCTCGGCGTCTCTACTTCGGAGACATACCAGTTGCCTGCTAATATGATGTCCTTCTGTCCGTCGTTGTTATAATCTGTTACTATAAAATCCTGTATGGGTGCCAGTTGTGCATCATAAGGTAGAGCCTGGTGTACAAGAGCCCCGTTCTCATTCCATAGGATCGCTGAACTAAATGTGGTGGCGGTAAGATGTGTCGCTGTCTTCAAGGCGTCTCCATATACTTGATATACATCAGAGCTTCCGAATTCTTCATACGAACCAATCTGTTTTTTAAGGTCTGGAATCTGTTCACTAGAGCATTGGAAGCCTCTAACAGGGAAGAGTTTATCATCATTATAATAACTCACTACAATATCTTGCACACCACTATTGTCAAAATCGCCTGCAAATAATTCAAATGGTCTATCCTTACTTGCCTCATATTTATAATTCTCACCGAGATTACCTAATAGATAATCCTCGTCGCCATCATTATCCAAATCCACCGCTTTTATGATGTTCCACCATCCAGTCAAAGCCTCATCTGTATATTCTTTTTTAGTTAATTGGCCATCTACATTTTCATAAGTTATTACATCTGTCCACTCTCCTACCAGTATGAGATCTAAGTCTTTATCTCCGTCTATATCTGTCCACACGCCATCGTTAATCATACCTGCTTGCTGTAAGTCTGGCGCTAATTCACTTGTTGCATCTTTATATAGACCACCCTCATTTATCAGTAGATAGCTGGGAGGACTATCTGGATATTTGCCGGGCACTACTCGACCGCCTACAAATAAGTCCTGATCACCATCACCATCATAATCCGCAGCAGCCACGCAACCACCACTCACCAAAATTTCTGGAAAGTTACTAGCTGCTTTAAATTGGGCCTCACCATCATTGAGATACAATCTGTCTTTATTTAATTGAGGTTCATTGACAAACTCATAGCTTCCGCTCACAACATATAAATCCAAATCACCATCATTATCCGCATCAAAAAAAGTAGCATCCACATCTTCATACTGCTTATCGGCACTAAAAACTCCTTGTGAAATAGGTCTAAATTTTTGCTGGTTGTTTTGAATCAGAATCGATCCTGCTTGCTTGTGTGCCCCGCCGATATATATATCTTCTAGTCCATCTCCATTTACATCTCCTACTGTAAGTGCTGGTCCTAACTGAGATAATTTATGTGGGAGTAACACCTGATTCTGATAGTCATCATAAATGATCTCCTGATGACTATGACTCAGTAGTGTTCTGTTTTCCTTCATGACAGCAACATCATCCTGGGTACTATCCTGTACCGTTTGTTGTTTTGTATACCTGACCGTGATATTGTTTTCTTCTATGCCAGTGACTTTTTGCATCTCACCGTTTGGCCACTTCACCGTCAGTGATTTTATTTTCTCCTCACTAGCTAATCCAAAATGAACGAAAGGTTCGCAAGAAGATTGGAAGCCTCTGGTGACTTGGAATTCTTTGAAATATTCGCGCTTATCGGTTTCTAATATAAGCTTAGTATTTAGACCTGACTTATTAAGTCCTGGACCTTCAAGCTTCACTCTCAGATATTGGTTGTTATTAGTATTATTTCTCAGAAGGGTTGCCGGGTCATTGATATTATTAAGCACGACATCTAAGTCGCCATCATTATCTAGATCTCCCATCGCCATACCATTAGAATATCCAAGGAAATCAAATCCCCAATCATGGGAAACCTTGGAGAACTTGAGGTCACCCTCATTTCGGAATGCATAATTAGTCAGCGGTGTACTCTTCAATAGTGAATAGGCCTGATCAAAAGTGAGTCGGTTATTTGATTTGGCGGCAAGCTCATTAGATCTATTAGAGAAGTCCTTATCCTGTGTATCCTTAAGCCAACCATTGGCTACAAGCAAATCGTCGTCACCGTCTTGGTCATAATCAGCAAACAAGCAGGCCCAACTCCAATCTGATTGGTCTATGCCAGAGTAATGTGCCACATCTGTAAAATAGCCATCTCCATTGTTTATTTGCATGGCATTCCTCATGTACTGATAATGCATCCCATTATTAACCATGTCAGAGAACCGCTGCACATTCATTGGAGCCATATTGGTTTTTTGACGTAGATTATCTTCTGCCAACATCTCTCCCGTAAACAAATCCAACTTCTTATCCCCATTAAGATCTACGAAATCAGCGCCCATAGCAAAATAGGAAACATGAGGAAAACAAGATTGCAATGATTCCTTAAATGTGCCATCCCCTTGGTTCACATAATAATGGTCCCGAGGTTGGAAATCACTTGTGACATATATATCTATCCAGCCATCGTCATTCAGATCTGCAGTAACCACCCCGAGTCCATAGGTATAATTAAGTATGCCTGCGGCGCTAGAGACATCTGTAAATGTTCCATTGTCATTATTTCTATACAGCTTATCCGATTCTTCTATACTCGGATTATTGACATTATTAATCATCCGCTTGATGGGCTGAACAAAGGTCTTAGGATGACTAGATAAGAATAGATCTAAGTCCCCATCTTGATCATAATCAAAAAAGCTACTTTGAATAGATCTTCCTCTATCATCTAGACCAAAGGTTTTGGCTGCCTCTAAAAAAGTATTATCCTTCTTATTGATAAAAAGAAGATTGGCTCTGTCATTTGGATTTGAAGACCATCCTGCCCTAGAAACATAAATATCTTGCCAGCCATCACCATTAATATCCACAAAGGTGACACCCGTCTTGTATCCTGGATATCGGTCTATGCCAGCGGAGGTGCTGATATCTTTAAACTTGAAATTACCTTCATTCAAGTACAACTTATCTGTGCCAGTTGTGGATGTGAAATAGAGATCTTGCAGACCATCGTTATTAATATCAGTAATACCTACGCCGCCTCCATTATAGAGATATACATATTTGTAGTAGTTCAGTTCTTTGGTTTCTACAATTTCATTGTTGAATGTAACACCTGACGCTGTGGCAGATATGCTTGTAAATAACTGTGATGGGGATATCACATCTTTAGGGTCTTCATTACAACTTATGAGTGTAACTGCTAATATGATAATCTGTAATAAATGTCTTCTGCTCTTCACTATTTACTTTATTATCTGAATGAAGCTAAGGTAGTAAATTGATTTGGTCCCATTTTGTATCATATTGCAATGTAATAGACTGATATAGAATCATGTAGAATTATTATCAAGATTATTATTTTCATGGTTCATTTAATCGTTTCGGACTCAATTTTAAGAACTATGCTTAAGAAGACTGCATCTCAC
>CAZIMH010000037.1:0-15686 GCA_964540155.1 uncultured Saprospiraceae bacterium | reverse complement strand
TCGCATTCATGCCCATTGCTAATCCTGTGATAGGACCATCATAAGCAATTCTCCACACAAGGCAGGTACCTGCGCCTGGCGTATCAAAATTCACTGCACTTGGCATAGGAGGTAAACCTAGAATATATCCTTGGTCATCTGTCACAACCCAACCTAAGTTCTGACCATTGACATTCGCTGAGGTAATCGAGCCTGCTGGAATGTTATCTGGAACACCATCTCCTACAGAATCAAATACAAATGGTCCGCCGAATAATTCTCCGCCATTCGCATTACAACCGCTCGCATTATTTCTAATCACTTCTACTGGATTAGATAAGCTGAAACAGCCTTGGATGTTATTCGCATTCATACCCATTTCTAATCCTGTGATAGGACCATCATAAGCAATTCTCCATACTAGGCATGTCCCTGCGCCCGGTGTATCAAAATTGACAGCACTTGGCATAGGAGGTAATCCTAGAATATATCCTTGGTCATCTGTCACAACCCAACCTAAGTTCTGGCCATTGACATTCGCTGAGGTAATCGCGCCTGCGGGGATGTTATCTGGAACACCGTCTCCTACAGAGTTGAATGTGAAAGGTCCGCCAAATAGCTCTCCACCATTCGCATTACAGCCACTCGCATTATTTCTTATTACTTCTATTGGATTAGACAAGCTGAAGCAGCCTTGAATATTATTCGCATTCATGCCCATTGCTAATCCTGTGATAGGACCATCATAAGCAATTCTCCATACTAGGCATGTCCCTGCGCCCGGTGTATCAAAATTGACAGCACTTGGCATAGGAGGTAATCCTAGAATATATCCTTGGTCATCTGTCACAACCCAACCTAAGTTCTGGCCATTGACATTCGCTGAGGTAATCGCGCCTGCGGGGATGTTATCTGGAACACCGTCTCCTACAGAGTTGAATGTGAAAGGTCCGCCAAATAGCTCTCCACCATTCGCATTACAGCCACTCGCATTATTTCTTATTACTTCTATTGGATTAGACAAGCTGAAACAACCCTGAATATTATTCGCGTTCAAGCCAACTGCTGCGCCTGTGATTGGTCCATCGTGTGCTAGTCTCCAAATTAAACAGGTACCTGCGCCTGGGGTATCAAAATTCACTGCACTCGGCATCGGAGGTAAGCCTAAGATATATCCTTGGTCGTCTGTGACTACCCATGCTAAAGTTTGTCCATTAGTATTCGCTGAGGTAATGCTACCTGCTGGGATGTTATCTGCAACACCATCTCCTACTGAGTCGAATATAAAGGGTCCACCAAATAGCTCTCCCCCATTGGCATTACAGCCACTCGCGTTATTTCTAATTACTTCTACTGGATTAGACAAGCTAAAGCAGCCTTCTATATTATTAGCATTCAAGCCTACTTCTGCACCTGTGATTGGTCCATCATACGCTATTCTCCATACTAGGCAAGTCCCTGCACCCGGCGTATCAAAATTGACAGCACTTGGCATTGGTGGTAAACCCAAGATATAGCCTTGATCATCTGTCACTACCCAACCTAGGTTTTGGCCACGTGTCCCTGTAGAAGTTATACTTCCTGCTGGGATGTTATCTGCAACACCGTCTCCTACTGAATTAAAGGTGAATGGCCCACCCGTAAGTGTCCCACCACTAGCATTGCAGCCTCCTGTATCAGGTGCACAAATAGCAGTTACAGATATCTCATCTAAGTCCCATACAGCTGTAGAAGCACCATTACCTACAGGACAAAATCCTAATAGTTCAAAGGTGAAAACAGTTGTCTCTGTCACTAAGAAATCTGCATTTGCTGTAAAATCAAACTCTTGTAGCGCCCAAGTACTGTTAGTAACATTATCATCACGCTGATAGATAACATCCCCATCTCTGAGAATTCTGACACCATACATAGTCGGCGGGTTGTTAGGCCCTGACGTCCCAGCTATCCAATCAAAAAAGTCTGGTGCCATTTCATAAAATGAAAGACCAGATAGAATAGCTCCTGAAGGATTTAATGGTTCTACTTGAACATCAAATCTTACTGCACGGTCATTATTTGGATTATACGTACAGTTTGGATCATAATTGATACACATTGCAGGTGTACCACCAATTCCCGGAGTACAAGAATGTGGATTTTGTGTTGGATTTGATCTGTAGAGATTGTTTGCGACTACGGATAATGCTACATCAGCGCCATTATTAGCGACTGCTGTAAATTCTGAATAGTCCGTGTTTGTCTGATTAAACCTGAATGAAGAACATTCATCTAGGCTAAATGAAAGAACTGAAGGTGTGCCGTTGTCTTCCATTGCATTCATACTTGAAACAAGCATAAGCAATAGAGCAACTACACCCGAGGTAGAAATTCTCATTAGATAGAATTGTTTTGGTGGATAAATAGAATAATACGTTGCTGTTATGAGACAACAATGAATATGGTTGCCTCAAGTGGCAAGCAATTTTTTGTTCTATTATCTAAATGTCAGGAAGACTACAATATTCAGGGATTCTCAAAGATAACGCTTCGAGGACCTAAATGCTTATTTATTTATTACTCTAACTAAAGACATTGGAGTTTAAAAGTAACTTCTTAGCCCAATCTGTGTAGTCCAGACTCTTGTCCTTGAGGTGACATTAGTTTCCAAATTTCTGTTGATATCAGATATACCTACCTGGAAAGATCCACCTGCCTGAAGACTCAAGTTTTCTGAAATCTTATAGCCAAAAGAGGTGCCCAATGAGGCGGTGGCAAAAAATGAGTTATTACCAGATACATCCCCATCGCTCCATCCTTTACCCTCTAGAGCAAGATTATCCACACTATAAGTCGAAGTCATCTGTGCCGATAATCCTGTTAAGAGACTAACACCTCCAGAAATAGAAGCATCCCAAGTAAACGCATTACCATCTAGTATATTATAACTAAGACCTGTGCCCAGATTAATCACTGTTGCAGAATGCTTAAATTCTACAGATTGTGTCAAAGTAGAATTTTCATCTGTTAATAGTGGATCTATATTAAATTCCATATTCTCTGTGAACGAGCCTACTAAGCTATGAATGACCACTTCATCAGTGTAGGTCACTTCTCCATTTGTGTTTACTCTACTTTCATTGCTCTTATCGTAATCCATCTCATTTGTAGAGTAGTTCTGATGCTGCATCCTGTCATAACTTGCTGATGCCAAAACAGACAACTTCTTTGATATAGGTTTTCTAAATTCAATATTGAATCCTAGTCCTGATTTGAATTTATCTTGTCCTCCAACCGTACCCGTATGTACGTGGTTCTCTACCTTCATATTCGTGAGACTATTTCTTACTGAGGCAGTAATAGAAGCTCTATTAGGGTTACTAATTGATGTTTTAGTTTGAACTAAATTTACTTCACTTTGAAGGATAGGTAAATCTCTCTGACTTACTTCTAGTGCCGCTTGCATTTGGATAAGACCCAACTGCTCTATCGTTGCTAATTCCTTGTATTTTACTATCTCTTTACTCAGGTTAACTATAGCGCTTTCTGATTTTTTAGAAACATTATGTAATCCTAGGTTTTGGCTAGGTACGTTATCTTGAGGCAGGCCTGATTTAACTTTAACTATGTTATTAGTTACATCATTAATATTAACTACATCCTGAAGGACTACTTCCTCCTTAACTATATTCTGAGAAACAACTTCTTCAGTCGTAGTATTCTGTGTGACAACTTCTTCTGTAGACTTTTGTGCTATCGGTAATCTGTCTTGAGCTGAGGTGTTTTCTATAGCAACCTCATTCAGTCCCTTCTGTTCAGTTTTATTTGGTTTTGCAATAACGGCGGTAGAATTTAGTTCTTGTCCTAAAGATTCAGTCTGATTCTCTTCCACAAAAGATGCACTGCCGACAGTAGTGCTGGTATCGTTGTTACCTACTAAGGTCCATGCAGTATAGCTAATAAAGAGAATACCCACTAGTATTGCAATCGGAATAAAGAGACTACCTTTGGTCTTTTCTTTGGAGTCCTCTATAACGGATATAGCCTGATGAAAAACCAATTCGCCTGGATCATTCCATCCTTGGTTCTCTGTAGATTCATTCTCAAATCTCCCACGTATAAATTCGAGAAAAGGTTCGTTAATTTTTTTCATCATAGAATTTCAACAAAACGTTCTTAATTCCTCATTTAACCTGCCCGAAAGCTTCTTTTTGAGGATTGCTTTTGCCTTGAATAGTTGTGATTTAGAGGTACCCTCACTGATACTGAGTTTTTCAGCAATCTCTTTGTGACTGTAGCCTTCAATCGTATACATATTAAACACAAGTTTGTACCCAGTCGGTAACTCTTGAATCACTTTTGACAATTCTTCAAGCGTTAGATTAGATATCGCTTCACTTGACTCTCCCACATCATATACCTCGTTGTTTAAATCCACTACTTCTCTCTTCCAGTACTTTCTCTGAAACATGATGGATTCATTAACTACAATCCTCGAGGACCATGATTTGAAATGTCCAAGTGAACTATCGAATTGATCTAGCTTAGTATAAATCTTGATTAATGCATTCTGTAAGACATCCAGTGAATCTTCCCGATTATTAAGATACCTCAGGCAAATCGTAAACCAGTGTGTCTTATAGGCTACATAAATCTGCTCCTGTGCAGACTTGTTACCTTGCTTACACAATTCGATTAGTCTATTTTGTTCTGTGCTCAACTATTCATTAATTGCACCCTTAGTATGCGATAATCTTCTGATCGGTTGCCCACCTTGAGTATGAGAATTAAAATTGTCAATAAAATGACAGAAATTACGTCGTATATAGGAGTTTTGGATGAATTCTTTGTATCCAAGTGACTATATGTTGTGTGAAAACCTCATTTCAGAATGAAATTTGTTTGATTACTGCACTTAATTGAAAAATAAAGTCCAAAGAGCGATTAAAATCATAAAAAGTCATGTCATTCACAGAAATATTAAAGATTCTAGGATCTGTTGTTATACTGGCATTAGCTTTTGTAGCTATGAAGTTGCTTTCAGACTTCGAATATGAGATTCGTAAAGACAGAGTGGTTTATGAAACATTATGGACTCAAGATTTTGAAGAGAGCAGTTTAGATTCCCTTTGGTCCTCTAATGACGGAGATTTAGGTATTGTCTTAGCTGATGGCACCTTAAATCTGACACCTGGTCAAGATAACGACATCCTTGAATTTAAACCCGATTTCCCATCAGATAGTATCTACTTTACGATTAGACTAAAATGGCCTAATAGAGATATTGTGAATGCCAAAATAAATCTTGTGCAAACGGGAAGTAAATCTATACCCCTCTTTTCTAACGCTTCTGGTGATGATGATTTTGTAACCCTAACCAGTAAGAAGATAGCATGTGAAAATTGCCATCACTTAAATTTCAATATGAGCAGAGCAAAGACTTCAGTCCTAAATACTGATCACACTCAATGGCAAATAGACCATATATCTCTTTCTGCATTAGTAGTCCAGAAAAAATTATTCTGATTTTACCATTATGAGAGGACTATTACTGAGCACTCTATTCAGCTTTTTAACATCACTATTGTGTTTCCAATCTATAGAAGCTCAAAGCGCATTTATTAGTAGAACACATCCCTATAGTGAGACTATAGATCGTCTAAGTGTCATCCAGCCTTCCGATCAGAATGTTCATCACGCATTTAGAAGAATTGCAAGAGAAGACATACAGACTACGGTCGCCAAATTGGATAGTTCTCAACTATCCAGAGTGGACCATGCAGAAATTTATAATATCCTCAAGGACCATGACGATTATGACAATTATACAAATCGTAAAGGTTTTCTAAAACAATTCTACAAGAATCCAGCTCACCTATTTCAGGTTCAGAACAAATCTTTTAATCTTATACTAGACCCCAAGCTTAACATCAAGCTAGGATATGAATCTGAATCAAATCAAGTTATATTTCATAATGGTCGAGGAATAGAACTATACGGTAGCCTTGATAATAAGCTCTATTTCTATTCAGCATTGATGGAGAACCAATCCAACTTTCTTAATTACCAAGAACCATTCATCGATGAGTTTAATACAATAAGAGGACAAGGCAATTTTAAAACGTATCAAAGTAGAGTCTTAGATGGGCTTAATGGATACGATTTTGCTAGAGCGACAGCTTACTTTGGGCTCAACTTATCCAAACACTCAAAATTAGAACTGGGTCATGACAGACACTTTATAGGATATGGGATGAGATCATTGCTCTTAGGTGATGAAGGGCCAAACTACTTTTTTCTAAAGTTTGATGTGCGATTCTGGAAAATACATTACCAGACGATACTCGCAGAACTATCCACGACTTCTGCCAAATTCACTTCTGCAGATAATTTATTGCCTAAAAAGTATATGGCTACGCATTTCCTTTCATTCAAGCTTAATAAAAAGCTTGAGTTCGGATTTTTTGAGTCTATCGTTTTTGCACGAGAGAATAATTTCGAGCTACAATACCTCAATCCAGTTATCTTCTTCAGGACTGTAGAATTCCAGCTGGATAGTCCTGACAACGTACTCCTAGGATTTAATATTAAGTGGCACCCCTTTAATAATGTCTCACTGTATGGCCAATTGCTTTTAGATGAATTGAATTTCGGAGAGATCTTCTCTTCTAGACAATGGTGGGGTAACAAATTTGGCGTACAAGCAGGTCTGAAGTATTATAACATGTTCCAGGTGGATAATCTTGACCTTCAGGTGGAGCATAACAGGGTGCGGCCTTACACCTATTCACATAGGCAAGCCAGTGAGGAATTTCCAGACATAACTGTGTCGAATTTCAGTCATTCCTTTCAGCCCTTAGCCCACCCACTTGGCGCCAATTTTACTGAAACGATCATTCGATTACGGTATGCTATCAGTCCTAATTGGAGTATAACACCAAGACTGATTCTAACTGAGGTAGGAAGAGATGATGATAATAACTTTGGGTCTAACCTTTTAAGACCTGATAATACTAGAGTCGCTGATTTCGGAATCCAGCAAAATCAGGGGCTTGTAAGTAATATCAGTATGTTTCACTTGCAAAGCAGTTTTAGAGTATTTCACAATGCTTATATCGATTTGGACTTTATAATGAGACAAGATCGCAATGAAACTTTGGGAGATACTGAGACTCTATATTTTGGGACAGGATTCAGATTGAATTTTGCTTCTCACCACATAGATTATTAAATCTTCCTTTTTCGATTAGGCCGCAATGCAAAAAGAAAAAGCACTACCCCTGTGCTTTAGTTTTCTGGTGTAGTGCTTTTTAGATTTGTGAGCAGTTGATGTCAACCGTCTTCTAGAACCATCGTGTGGATTGATCGCTCGATCTATCTTCACTTTCAATGGTCTCTTCTTTGATTTTCTCATGACCATGTTTTTGTATGTGAATGATGCTTAACTCTGAAAATGAATCTTGAGTTCCCCAAAATTTTAAAATAACGCAGTGGAACTTGGTCAGGCGAATTCTTAGTCAGTACAGCTTTCTTACCTACTTAGACTGCCGACCTTCGGAATATTTATAAAAAGTAAATTAGACTTATATATAAATAATTTGAATTGTCGTTATCCCTATTTCTTTCCATAAAGTTTAATGCCATTCATCTTGACGGATATATTGTTTTGCTTTTAAATGAGTAGTGGTATCGAATACTACTTTTTCGATAAGCCATCTGATTACAACACCCAAGTAGAAAGCCAAAATCTTCATTTGCTTCTATTTTAAAATTATAAAAGCCATATTTGCATCACTTATTAAGAAAGGAGGAGGGACAGGCCCTATGAATCCTTGGCAACCAGCAGCATTTGCATGGTGCCAATTCCTGCTCAGCCAAGTTAAAAGGCAGAGAAAGATAAGAGAAGAAATTCTACCCTCTTTCATTTCCTCTACTTTCCTAGTAAGTAATATTTATTAACTGTCTACATCTTCTGACCAAGGTTAGAACGTAGTCAAACTAAATTAAATATGACCCTACAGGAAGTAGCTAAGAAGAGAATACTCGTACTTGATGGTGCCATGGGAACGATGATACAGCGGTACAAACTTACTGAAGCTGACTACAGAGGTGAGCGATTCAGGGAGTTCCATATAGATATCAAAGGCAACAACGATATCTTATGCATAACCAGACCTGACATCATATCTGCCATCCATAAGGAATACCTAGAGGCCGGTTCTGACATTATAGAAACCAACACCTTTAACGGTACAGCAATTTCTCAAGCAGACTATGAGATGTCTGATTTGGCTTATGAGATAAATCTAGAAGCTGCGAAAATAGCCAGAGCGGCGGCTGATGAATATACCGCTCAGGACCCCTCTAAGCCAAGATTTGTCGCTGGGGCATTAGGACCAACCAGCAAAACCGCTTCCCTTTCTCCAGATGTCAATAACCCAGGATTCAGAGCTATTACTTTTGATGAGTTAGTGGACGCTTATTATGATCAAACCAAAGGATTAGTAGATGGTGGCGTGGACATTCTACTTGTGGAGACCATATTTGACACCTTAAACTGTAAGGCGGCTCTATATGCCATAGACAAATACTTTGATGATACTGGAAAAGAAAAACTTCCTATCATGATCTCTGGCACCATAACAGATAACAGCGGCAGAACCCTGAGTGGTCAGACTGTAGAAGCTTTCTGGATATCCGTCTCTCATGCAAATGTGTTTAGCGTAGGTCTTAATTGTGCCTTAGGTGCGAAGGAGATGAGACCGCATCTCAAGGACTTATCAGCCATCGCAGATTGCCTTATCAGTGCCTATCCAAATGCAGGCTTGCCAAACGAACTTGGAGAATATGATCAGACGGCGGAAGAGATGGCCGTTTTTATCAAAAATTTTGCAGAGAGTAATTTTGTAAATGTGGTTGGAGGTTGTTGCGGTACCACACCGAAACACATCAAAGCGATGGCTATCGGTGTACAAGGTGTAAAACCCAGAACAAAGCCAGCTCCATCTGCGCATTCGCAGTACTCAGGTCTCGAACCACTCATTGTCCGTGAGGATATGAATTTTATAAATATTGGAGAGCGGACAAATGTCACTGGGTCCAAAAAATTTGCTAGACTGATTAATAAAGGGGATTATGCTGAAGCCATTTCCGTCGCTCAGCATCAGGTAGAAGGCGGTGCTCAGATTCTAGATGTGAACATGGATGAAGGGCTCTTAGATTCTAAGAAAGAAATGCGCCTATTTCTAAATATGATCATGTCAGAACCTGATATCGCCAAGCTGCCTATCATGATAGACTCATCTAAATTTGACGTAATCGTAGAGGGGCTAAAATGCGTACAGGGAAAATGTATTGTGAACTCTATCTCACTAAAAGAAGGTGAAGAAGCTTTTATAAGTCAAGCTAAGATACTTAGGCGTTTTGGCGCAGCTACTGTTGTTATGGCCTTTGATGAAAAAGGTCAGGCAGACACGATAGAGCGCAAGGTAGATATTTGTAAAAGAGCCTATGACATCCTTGTCAATGATGTCCACTTCAAACCGCAGGACATCATCTTCGATCCTAATATATTTGCTGTAGCTACAGGCATAGAAGAACATAACGAGTATGCCATCAACTTTATCGAAGCCACCCGACAGATTAAAAAGCTATGTCCAGGTGCCAAAATCAGCGGCGGCGTCAGCAATATCTCATTCTCTTTTAGAGGAAACAATGCAGTAAGAGAAGCCATGCACTCTGCTTTCCTCTATCATGCTGTCAAAGCAGGTATGGATATGGGAATAGTCAATGCAGGACTTATAGAAGTCTATGAAGATATTCCTGTGGAACTCCTGACACTTGTAGAAAATGTACTTTTTAATAAGAAACCAACCGCAACAGAAGAGCTCACTGACTACGCCGCACGTGTAAAAGGAGGCGGCAGAAAAATGGTTAGAGATCTGAGCTGGAGAGAAGGGACGGTAGAAGAAAGACTGACCCATTCCCTTGTCAAAGGAATCACCGAGTATATAGAAGAAGATACGGAGGAATGTCGCAAGAAGCATCCTAAAAGTCTCAATGTCATAGAAGGACCTCTTATGGACGGCATGAATGTGGTGGGGAATCTTTTCGGTGAAGGAAAAATGTTTTTGCCACAAGTGGTTAAAAGTGCCAGAGTCATGAAAAAATCAGTGGCTTATCTTACACCCTTTATAGAAGCAGAAAAGGACAAAGGCGCTGCCACTTCCAAAGGAAAAATCCTCATGGCGACTGTCAAGGGAGATGTACATGACATCGGAAAGAATATTGTTGGTGTTGTACTCGCTTGCAACAATTATGAAATAATAGATTTAGGTGTAATGGTATCTGCCGAGAAAATAATTTCTACGGCAATTGCTGAGAATGTGGATATCATTGGCTTAAGTGGGCTCATCACGCCATCGCTCGACGAGATGGTATATGTGGCGCAAGAAATGAAGCGTCAAAATCTCAAAATTCCTTTATTAATCGGAGGTGCTACAACATCGAAGACACATACCGCTCTAAAGATAGAACCTGAATATCCGGGACCGGTAATACACGTGCTGGATGCCTCTAAGAGTGTGGGTGTGGCCTCGAACTTACTCACAGATAATAAGGTCACAAGAGCAGCTTTTCTATCAGGTATCAAATCAGACTATGAAAAAGTCAGGGTGGACAGAGCTAGTGGATTACGAAAAAAAGAAATGGTCAGTATCCAAGAGGCTCGTGACAATAGATATCAGATAGATTGGAGGAATACTACTATTCCACAACCTAAATTTACGGGTGTAAAGTATTTTGTAGATTATTCCATTGAGACTTTAGTGGATTATATTGATTGGACACCATTCTTTAGCAGCTGGCAACTGAAGGGAAAATATCCAGCCATCTTCGAGGATAAATATGTAGGGACTGAAGCAAAGAAACTCTACAATGATGCACAGAGCATGCTGCGTCGCATCATCGATGAAAAGTGGCTGACTGCCAATGGTGCTTTTGGGATATTTCCTGCTCATGCCACAGAGAATGATAACATTATACTCAAGAGTACTAATGGCAAATCATTTCTAACACTAAATCACCTGAGGCAACAAGTCAAGAAAGCTGAAGGTAGACAGTATATGTCATTGGCAGATTTTGTGGCACCCAGAAGCACGAAATTAGTAGACCACATAGGGGCCTTTGCTGTAACAACTGGACTGGGTATAGAAAAGTGGGTACAACACTTCCAAGATAATCAGGATGACTATTCTGCAATCCTTCTTAAATCTTTGGCGGATAGGCTGGCAGAGGCTTTTGCAGAACACCTACACGAAAGGGTTAGAAAAGAGTATTGGGGATATGCTGCCGAAGAATCATTAGATAACGAAGCCTTAATCAAAGAGAAATATAAAGGCATCAGGCCTGCGCCTGGGTATCCTGCTTGCCCTGAACATTCCGAAAAAGAAAAATTGTTCCGATTACTGGATGTCCAAAACAAACTACAAATTAGTCTCACTGATTCTTATGCCATGTACCCTGCAGCTGCAGTGAGTGGTTGGTATTTCGCCCATCCCGAAAGCAAGTATTTTGGTATAAATACGCTTAGTGAAGATCAGATTACAGATTATGCAAAAAGAAAAGGAATCAAAAACTCAAGCGCTATAAAATTGCTTGGGCATTTGGCTGTTTGAAAAGAAAGTACTTTTCATTGGAGATGACAACTGCTTGTCATTTATAACTGGATTTTGGAATGGAATTAGATTAATATTGAAGTGTTAAAGTACCCTTCCGAGTTAACTAAACTTCCTACCCATGCTGATTATACACAACACTTACAAGTATTTATTTATTCCACTATGCCTAATGCTAAGTCTGACAATTTCTGCTCAAGAAATATGTGATAACGGGATAGACGATGATGGTGACGCATTAGTAGATCTTAATGATGAAGACTGTGTCTGTAACAATGCTTATCCCCTGACCGATATTCATGGTCATGCCTGTACAAGAATAGATTTGACCTTAGATGTCCCTGATGCCCTTTCATACCAATGGTACAAGGATGGAGTTGCACTAACCAATGAAACTGATAAAGAAATAGAAATTCATAAATTTTACCCTCTGGGAGATGGTAGCTATCAAGTGATTGCACAGACCGCAAATGGCTGTGTCTCTTCTATCCCTTATCATAATGTAGCACCAGTTTTTTCCACAGACTTAGGAGAAGAAATTATCTGTGAAGGCGATACAATCATTATCGATGGATTCCCTTTCTTCGTAGAGGGTAGACATCAATATAAAACCACTACAACAGAAGGTTGTGACAGCTTAGTAAGTTGTGATATTGTGGTGGTCAATTGCAGTCCTTACGGCCACTTATATGGAAAAGTCTTTATTGACGCTAATTCAAATGGAATGTTAGACCTAGAGGAAAATGTACTTGATAATGTAGAAGTTACTGTCGATGGTCCTATATCATCCTCTCTTGACACAGGACTAGGACGATATTCCTATCAGTTTGAAGAACCAGGAGCCTATGAGCTGGAGATTGACGTTCCCTCAGGATTCGAATTATCTGATGAGAATGCACTTAGCTTTGCTGTAGATGCACCTCGAATTTATAATATAGATATAGCTTTGGAGGATGCCAGAATACCTTTACCTGCCGTACCTCAAACGTATACCCATGACGATTTGCTCTTGTATCCAAATCCTTCATCTTCACATATCACAGCTAAATCTGCATCTAAAGTAACTGAGATGTCGCTTTTCTCTCTGGACGGTGCCCTTATCAGTACAACTTCATCTTCAATTATGAATACGGCTGATTTGTCTATAGGAATATACCTAATGTCAGTAAAGACTGAGGATAATCGATACACACGAAAAGTAGAAATCGTTAGGTAAGTCTAATTCTACTGCGTTAACATATAGAATGGAAACTGTACTTTAGCGGAGGTATTACAGGAATCTGTATTAACTTGAGCCCCAGTATATTTTCTAGGATATCGCAGCACAAAACGAAATAACACTGAAGGAATTGATTCTGAAAATCAAGTCCTATATTACCTACCTACTTAAGTCGTGGAAATTCATAACTATTTGTGGGTTTCTTTTGGCTTTCATTTTATTCGCAGTTAAGTTTTCTACCACTCCTCTGTATCGTGCAGATTTGAATTTTATGCTCAGTAGTCAAGATGGCGCAGGTTTGGGAGGAATCACCTCATTACTCGGACAGTTTGGGTTGCCAGGCGGAAGCAGTGAATCGAACCTCGATAAGGTTATCGAATTATCTAGGGCCAGGGTCATAACAGAAAAAGCGCTTTTTAGCCCTACGACATTTAATGAGAAAAATGATTTATTGGCCAACCATCTTATTGAAGAATTAGAAAGAAAAAAACTGTGGTATACCAGTCGTTTGAAATTCTTACGTAAAGATTCTCTTAATCTAAAAGGATTCAGATTTACGAATAATAACGTACCTGAATTCAGTCTCCTCGAAAATAAAGCACTCAAATATTTACACGGTTTTCTTGTTCACGAATCTAAAGGTGTATTCACCTCAGAATATTCTGAATTAAGTGGCATTATGAAATTTAGCATCACCACACCTCACCCTGAATTATCCATTATTTCTGTCAATAAATTGTTCGATAATCTGTCTGAGTTTTATCTGAATAACGCAAACAAAAAGCAAGAGAAAGATTACAATATTATAAAATCAAAATACGATTCTATAGAGAATGCCTTAGAGTCCACGATGTACGCTATCGCAAAATTTGAGGATGAAAATAGAGGGCTGATTACAAACAGAGATGCACTCAAACTGAAACGATTAAAAGGCGAAGAGTTAAAGTTAGGCCAGATGTATAGTGAAATAGAAAAGCAATTCCAACTTGCAACTATATCCAGAGAAAGGAGCTCAGAATATATTCAGGTCATTGACCGACCGCTTCTCCCACTTCGACCAATCAATAAGGGCAGAATTTTTTATTTTCTCCTTGGTGGATTACTGGGTGGTATTCTCTCCATACTTTACCTCGTATCTAAAAAGACTTACTCAGATATTATGTCTGGAGATTAGCAAACAAAGACATGAAGGTAGGACTAATAGGTTACGGCAACATTGCTAAAAAACATGAGAAGGCGCTAGCCAAGATAGATAATGCAGAATTGGTTGCTGTCTATGATACGCATTGGACCTCCAAGCCAAATTGTAATACCTATGATTCTCTGAATGATTTTCTAGCACTCGACTTAGATCTAGTAACAGTTTGTACCCCCAATGCGCTTCACCCCATTCATTCCATCAAAGCACTAGAGGGCGGTAAAAATGTGCTTTGCGAAAAACCAATGGCCTTAAAATTATCTGATGCAGAACAGATGATATCTGTTGCTCAGAAATCAGGCTTGTTACTGTCTTGCACCATGCAGAACAGATTCTCGCCTGTCTCACAATGGCTTAAATCATTATTTAAAAAAAATAAACTTGGAGAAATTTATCTCCTGGACATTGCTTGTTATTGGAATAGAAATATAGAATACTATAAGGCCTCAGAGTGGCGCGGCACTCAGGAACAAGATGGCGGCACTTTATTTACCCAGTTCTCGCATTATGTGGATGCCATCATGTGGTTGTGTGGCGATATGGCCATCTTGAATGCCCACCTCAAAAACTATGACCATGTTGGCATGATAGACTTTGAAGATACGGGCATCTTCAATTTTAAATTAGATAATGGCGGGATGGGAACCTTCTCCTATACCACTTCGTGTTATCAGAAAAACTTCGAGAGCACGCTGACGATTATCGGCTCCAAAGGCACCGTGAAAATTGCCGGACAGTATATGGACAGGATAGAATATTGTAACCTCGAGGAGGCCACCATACCTCAACTGCCTGCTAACGATAACTTGAAAAATATTCAGCAGGTATATCGTCAGATCCAAACTCAGCTCACCCACCAAACGACATCCTACCAATCTGCAATGGAAGCAAAGCGTGTAGTACAGAAAATTGAGGATGTATACGCTTTTAGGTAAGCCTAGCTGTTAAGACGCTTTGATAGGCTGAACAAACACCAGCATATATTATTTTTGTGGCATGAATAACATACATCCCATATTTGATAAGTTACTTACCAGAACAGACAAAGAGCAGTATCTAAATCAGAACGCAAAGGTCTTATGGTTTACAGGATTATCAGGTTCTGGAAAGAGCACTATAGCGCAAGGTCTGGAAAAACTGCTCTTCGACAAGGGTTTTTTCAATCAGGTGCTGGATGGCGATAATACACGAACAGGTATCAATAAAAATCTAGGTTTTAGCTTAGAGGATAGAAAAGAGAATATCAGGAGAATAGCAGAGATAAGTAGACTCTTCTTGGATGCAGGGATTATCTGTATCAACAGCTTCGTGAGCCCGACCCATGATATTCGCGATCACGCCAAACAAATCATTGGAGAAAAGGACTTTATCGAAATATATGTCAACACCCCATTGCATATCTGCGAACAAAGAGATGTGAAAGGCCTTTATGCCAAAGCCAGAGCGGGTGAGATTAAAGGATTTACTGGCATAGATTCCCCTTTTGAAGCACCTCAAAACCCTGATTTAGAATTACTTACAGAAAATCAGACTATTGAAGAATCTATCACAAAAGTGTTTAATTTTGTGCGCCCAAAAATATCATTAACCTAGACAAGGACTCAATGGACTATAGTATAAATCACCTTAAAGTTCT
>CAZIMH010000036.1:2770-16163 GCA_964540155.1 uncultured Saprospiraceae bacterium | reverse complement strand
CCATCTACTTCTAAGATATCTCCCACCGTGACACTCCTTTCAAATAGGATGACTACCCCAGAAACAAAATCATTAAACGTCTGCTGTAGACCAAGGCCAATACCGACTAATAAGGCAGCAGCACCACCGAGAAGAATACTCATATTGATACCAAACGCATCAAGCGCCATGATAATAGCAAAGATGTATATCACATACTTTATCAGCTGATTGATGGCATACTGCGACCCTTGAGCAATGTCTCTTCTTTTATATAGATTATAAAACAGGAGCTGTGTGATTACCCATATAATTAACTGGGCGACGACGATGATAAGTAAAGCCTGCAGGATATTCGATATTCTGAAACTGACTTGCTCTCCATCGATTGTTCTTTCGTATAAGGCAGGATCTATATTGAAATTCTGGAGCATATATATACCCACTATCAGGAAGAAAATATACTTGACCACACGAAGGGCACTGTTCTCTATTTCATCACGTTGTCCCTCTGTAGCTTGAGTCGCTTGCCTTTGTCTGACATAAAAAGGATGAATAAACACATTTGACACCACCCAATACAATAACCGGGCAAACTGCAAAAGGGCTAAAGTGCTGACGATAGGCAACAACGATAGTTTGAATTGACCCGTATCATATAGAGTGAAATCTAACTTTAGGATACTGAAGCCTATCAATATTATTGTAAAGACTGCCAATAATCTCAGAATACTTGTCAGCTTTCTCATCTCAGAGGAAGAAATGTCTGAGGACTCAAATATTTTCGGAAAATATTTTTTCAGTAATTGACGGTAAGCAACGACTATCGCAAGGCTCATAACCACAAATAGTATCGCATGCCCCGCGGTGAAGGGATTCTCTCCTACATTAAACAATGAATACGACAGAATTTCTTGCATGTTGTAAATATACTGCAAGTCAGATTTCCTCCTTGTTGTTTTTGTCTGATAAGAATTACACATATCATTGCAAGCTGCAGATTATGTATACAAAGCTTAAGAAAATAGGACTACGATTCACGCCAAAGTGGATGAGAGACAGGGTGGAACCCATAGCTCGTTCTATCATAGCACTTAGATACAAGGGCAACGAATTTCAATGTAACCTCTGCAAGTATAAGCTCAACAGTTTTGTCCTTTTGGATTCAGAAGATTTGCTTTGCCCACGATGTGGCAGCCTGGGTCGTACACGTGGGTTATGGGCCTTGATACAAAGTGAAATCTCTGGAAAACGTGTACTGCATTTCTCTCCACCGAAATCCTTACGAAAAGCTATTAAGCTATATGGCAGAACAAAGGCGTATACTACATCAGATTATATGGGAGAATTTTCTGCAGATAGACAATACAACCTATGCGATATAGATAAGGAAGAGAATACAGTCGATATAGTTATTTGTTTTCATGTCCTGGAGCACATAGTAGAAGACCAGCAAGCAATGTCTGAACTATATCGCATACTTACTCCTGGCGGTAAGGCCTATATACAGACACCATTCAAATCTGGAGAGATATATGAAGACCAAAAGATCCAATCACCATTGGAACGGAAAACGCATTTTGGACAAGAAGACCATGTCAGAATTTATTCACCCAAAGGACTACGGGCACGGCTACAATTGGTAGGATTCGACGTAGAAGTCATTAGCCAAAATCACGGTAAGCACAACTTTCATGGTCTCAAGGAAGAAGAAATTATAATAGTCGCCACTAAATAATACAGTACCACCTATGCTTGCACGTAAATAATCTTCTTTGTTTCATAATACCCTTCGTCGAAATAATCAGATATGGGTTTTTCCTCCACATAATAACTTGGTTTTACTTCACTTATTTCCTCAGAAAGTTCTCCACCTTTTAGTGTAATTAGACCATTTGGGATAGCATTTTGTTTATTGTCAGAAACCAGATGCATCGTCAATGGAATAAGTTTTTCGAGCCGTGTAACTGCTCTCGCAAGTACAAAATCAAACTCTCCTTCTAGCTCTTCAGACCGCTGGTGCCGTGCCGTGGCATTCCTGAGGCCCAGAGCTTGTATGACCTCATTCACGACAGAAATTTTCTTAGAACGACCATCTATCATATAGAATTTAACTTCAGGAAAGAGAATAGCTAATGGGATACCGGGGAATCCGCCTCCTGTACCTACATCCACGACGAAGGTCCCGTCCGTAAAGGGAATAAATTTGGCGATGCTAAGACTATGCAGCACATGATGAAGATAGAGGGCATCTATATCCTTACGGGAAATGACATTTATCTTTTGGTTAAGCGAACGGTATAATTGGTCGAGCTGTATATACTGTTCCTTTTGAGCTACCGACAGCTCTGGAAAGTATTTGAATATTAAAGAGGCCGTACTTACCATCTATTTTTTTGTGGGATAAGAACAGCAAAGCTAAATAGAACATAAGACAATGATTGGATAAGGTCATAGACGGGAAACATCCAAAGACTAAAATTGGCCGCGAGTAACTTTTTGAATCGATATACTTGGGGCATTAATATTACCCATCTTATACCGGCAAATAATACCGCCCACTGCCACTTACCCAATATCACCAAGCCCAGGAAAGCTACATAGAGCAGTATTTGGGAAATACTATAGATGCCCAGAAGGACTTTATGTATCCCTTTATAACTGCTTGCCGTACTATAATGTCTGATTTTTTGACGCCAATAAGCGACAAAGCTCATAGGCGCATCAGAGTAGACATAACTATCCTTGTCCAGATTTATAGCGGTATTCTCCTTCGTGGCCATTTGCATAATCGTCAAATCATCATCTCCAGAAGCCAGATGACTATACTTTCGCAAGGCTTCATCGGGCAGACTTGTTTTATCATAGAGCATATTTCTACCTACCCCCATATAAGGCAATCCCTTAGCCGCATATGAGAGATACTGAACAGCGACAAGCCAAGCCTCAAAATGACACCATTTGCTTAGCAGCCTTCTGTCATGGCGCAGTGGTCCATAGCCCAAAACCAGTTTTATATCTTCGTTATGCACCTTTTCCACCATGCTTTGTGCCCATAAGTTGGATTCTGGCCTGCAATCTGCATCAGTCAAGAGTACAAAATCAGTGTCTGACACCACCAGCGCCTCGCTAAGTGCCTGTTTTTTCCCATGCTTATTTTGCTTAACTTCGTAGCACTTCACAGGCCACTTCATATTATCTATCTCGGCAATATATTGTGAAGTGCCATCGGTAGAGAAGTCATTGGCAATTATTATTTGGTTTGCTACCTGACTTTGCTGCATTATATATGGCAAATTTGACTTTAGATTAGGTAATTCATTCTTAGCACAGATTATAGTGGTAATAGGAAAGTCACCTTGCTGACGCTTTCTTTTTTTATAGCTAAGGATGGCACCAAATATGAGATACCAATAGAATACTTGGATTGAAATCAGAATTCCTGTAAAAAGTGTCATCAACTTTACCAAAGTCTAATTGGAAGACAAAAATGAGAAGATAAAACGTCTTATCTTGGTTTAATTCTGTTGAGATAGTGAAATACTATATTCCAACAATCCCATTTTTTCATCATCTATTGTAACAATATGAGTATTAGACTACACTAATTATCATATTGTCAACTGTTTACATATAAGATATTAATTTAATATAATTTTATAGATAAAATAAATCTCAGATGAGAAACCTCCTTATTGTTATTGCACTGTTGTCTGCGTCAGTACTACAAGCGCAGATGACTATCAATAACCAGACGTTATTTGGTAACGAGTGGATTGATTATAATAAGACCTATGTGAAGGTAGGTGTTGACCAAGATGGGATGGTTATGGTAACTCAGGCCCAATTGATTCAGAATGGCCTAATTCCAAGTCAGCTTACAGGTGCCAACCTTAAGATGGTTTCGAATGGTAATGAAATGCCCATCTATGTATCCAATGATGGTACATGGGGAAGTAATGATTATCTGCTATTCTATGGAGAAAGAAATGATGGCTACTTAGATGGCCCCCTATTTGAAAATGCAGCTGAAGATCAGATAAATCCAAGAGTGAATATGTATTCTGATACGAGATACTATTACGTATCTATCGATCAGAGTGGCGGTCATCAAAGATTTGTAGCTAGAAATAATAATGTAAATGGGTCCACCTTAGCCAAGGAGGAATTCTATATGGAAAAGTTATCTCAAGTGTATGAAGATGACAGATGGACAACGACGTCTCCAGATGATGTACAACTAGAGTTCTCTAGTTTCCTACCGATGGATGGTTTTTCATCTCGTATGGCTAGTGACAGAACGATAGAGTTTGATTTTGATCACTATTACGAGCAAGGAACGGAACCAGAGGTCTACATAAGAATTGGGTCTAATAATTCAAGCCACTTTATTCAGTTAGAATTCAATGGCACACCACTCCTGAATGATATATTCATAGGGGCTCAAGTCAAAGCATACAGAGAAACAATAAGTAAGAATAATGTCAGAGGCAATAGAGCCAACTTTGTCAGACTGAGAGGAACAAATTCTTCAGATAACCAAAGTGTATCTATTGTAGATGTCAGATACCCAAGAACACATACTGCCGAAAGCAATAGCCAATATCTTTTCTATTCAGGAGCCAACAATAATGACCAACGGGTAGAGATACCTGACTTTGGCTCTGGAACAAGACCATTGGTATTTGATTTGGACAATCATAATGTGATGGTCCCAGTGATGAATGGCAACACAGCCAATGTTATTCTTCCAGGAGGTAGTGTTAGTCAAGCCAGGATATTATTATTGACAGAAGAAGAGTACCTGCAGCCACTGGAGATAGAGCAAACTAATTTCATCAGATTTGAGAATCTTAATCCTTCATATTTAATTCTGACCAGTGATGTACTGAATAGAACAGAGAATGGAAGAAACGCAATAGAAGAGTATGCTGCGTTCCGTGAGTCAGACTTAGGAGGTGGTTTTGATGTGAGTGTAGTCAATGCAGAAGATCTTTATGACCAGTTTGGTTATGGGGTAGCTAATCATCCACAAGCAATCAGAAATTTTGCACACTATGTACTGGATAAGTGGCCAAATCATGAACTGAGTGTCATCATCGGAAAAGCACTTACCTACTTTAATAAGAATGCTAATGTTGTTCACGAGAATATAGTCCCTACTTATGGGAAACCAGGATCAGACAATCTTTTGTTTGCGTCTAATGATTTGCCTTATCCTAATGTAGGAATTGGTAGAGTAGCAGCACAGAATCAGCAGCAGCTGTTAGATTACTTGGACAAGGTGAAGCTACATGCTGCACTAAAAGACGTAGTCAATCTTCCAATATCTGAAAGACTATGGCTCAAAAACATGATACATCTTAGTGGAGGTGGATCCAGAGAGCAGGCTCAGATTTTCAGAGACTTAGGCAAAATGAGTGACATCGTTACTGAAAACCAATTTGGCGCAGACATTACCACATACAGAAAGACGTCATCTGACCCTGTGACTACAGCGGTGTCAGAAGAAATAATCAATCTAATAGATACAGGTATAGCAATGTTGACTTTTTTCGGTCACTCATCAGCGGCTACCTTTGACTTCAGCATAGAGGATCCTAGAGAATATAGTAATGAAGGAAAAAATCCAATCATCTTCTCTATGGGTTGCCATTCAGGTGATATACATGAGAATACGCGTTCTCTCAGCGAAAACTTCGTCCTTACACCTAAATTAGGTGCTGTAGGATTTATAGCTTCTTCGGGTAATGCTTATCCAGATGCTTTGGCGCCGCTCGGAGAAAAACTATATGACAGGATAGGGAATGAGTTTTATGGCCAACCACTTGGTTTGGCTTTGAAAGATGCGCTTATAGAAGAGTATAACATCATAAGAGAGCTATATGATAACTCTACAATGCAAGAGACGTTCAATCTTACTTTTGACCATATCATAACCCTACTAGAGCAAAACACCTTTCATGGTGACCCTGCTGTATCATTCTTTGCCTTAGATGGTCCAGATTATGTTGTAGACCTTCCTACTGTCAGAACGATGGATGTCGTAGGTACGCAAAGTGAGTTTATCGAATTGAGTTTTGATATAGTTAATCTGGGCATGGGCTCTGATATAGATAGCCTTGATAATTTTATCACGCATACATTCGGGAATGGAGAAACACAAACAATATTCTTCAAATCTCCAGCGGTCAAGAACAGAGAAAGTATAACAGTAAAAATTCCTAATCCGGGAAAGTCAGCTCTTGGAAAGAATGCGATAGACATCGTCCTGGATCACAATAATCAGGTGCAAGAAGAACCTAATCCTATAGGCGAGGACAATAATGATCTAATAAGAGCATGGTCCTTACCGACAGGCTTTTGCTTTTTCATATTTGACGATAGTGCACAGCCTATCCATCCTTATGACTTTGGGATTGTAGGGGATCGTAACACGACCTTGTTCGCTTCTTCATCTAATGCCTTAAGTGATAGAACACTATATGAAATACAATTAGATACTTCAGAACTATTTGATAGTCCTTTTCTGATGAATGATGAAATACTTTCATCCTCAGGTCTTATACGTTGGAATCCTAGTGCCAGTTATACTGAAGAAACAGTTTACTACTGGAGAGTAAAGCCTAAGAATGTGGCTAATGCCATTTGGAGTCCTGCAAGTTCTTTTGTCTATGTAGATGGCGCAGCTTCCGGCTGGAATCAAAGTCATTTCTATCAGTGGACCAAGGATGAAGTAAGTAATGTTTTGATAGATACCACATCCAGAGATTTGGTGTTTACTAATACTTTATTTGATATTAGATTACAGAACGCCGTCCATCCTTTTGCAAATCCAGAAATTGTGTATCAAAATGTCCTGTCTGAATTTTTAAGATTTGGTGGAGAAGTTACCGCGGGAGTTTATATGGCAAGTTTTGATGGAGACACAGGCGTTGCCAGATTTAATAATGTAGGCGGAGATCATGAAAGTCATATATTATCTCCATGGATAGAAGATTATGTGGCCTTCCCATACTGGACCGATACCAAAGAGCGAAGAGCTAACGTCATCAATTTTATAGAGAATGTAGTCCCTTCAGGAGATTATATAGCAATGTACACCATACAGAGAACAGATATAGGTGGTGTCAATGATTATAGCCCACAAGACTGGGCAGCAGATGGTGCTAATGGTGACCCTGATTTAATGTCAATACTGGAAAAATATGGTGCGACACAAGTCAGATCATTAGCAGACGATGTGAAGCCATACATCTTTGTATTTAAGAAGGATGACCCTTCATTTACACCAATAGAATTAAAGGCAAACAGCGATACAGAAATCATAGAAACTAATGTACAGATTACGGCGAGATGGTTTGAAGGACAATTGGAATCTACGCCTATTGGCCCAGCAATAGCTTGGGATGAATTATTGTGGAATCTGGAAGACTTGGATTTAGAGCAAGACACTTTCCGCCTGGATATCATAGGTATAGATGAGGCAGGAAATGAAACGGTAGTGATGGCAGATGTAGATGAGTTTGTAAGAGATTTATCTAATATTTCAGCAGATACTTATCCTTATCTCAAACTGAGGTTCATCACTTTTGATGAGACGTCGAGGACATCAGCTCAGATTCCATTCTGGAGAGTACTTTATACAGAAGTGCCTGAAGCAGTACTGGATTTAGAAACAAAATTGGTTTTTGAAAGTGATACGATTTCGAGAGGTAGACCATTCAAGTTTGAGACGGTAGCTACCAATCTTACTAATGTAGATATGGATAGTCTCTATGTAGACTTTACAGTTACAGATCAGAATAACCAAATCAGAACGACGACCCAAGTACTGGATCCGCTTAAGGCATTCGAATCTTTGGATATCAATTTCGAATTACCGACAGACGGTCTTGTAGGAGCTAATCAGTTTAGAGTAGAAATCAATCCTGGTCCTCAGCAAAGAGAAAAACATCTCTTTAATAATTTGGGACTCAGGTCATTCTTTGTCGAGGGAGATAATACCAATCCGTTATTGGATGTGACTTTTGATGGCGTCAGGATATTTAATGGAGATCTTATCTCTCCTAATCCTTCTATCAGAGTAATCTTAAAGGACGAGAATACTTTTAATCCTATAACAGATATTTCAAACTTTGATTTGGCGCTTCAGCGTTTGCCTGACAACCAGCCTTATCCAATAGACCTGAGTGCAAATGATGTAGTTTTCTTCCCTGCAGACTCCACCAATAATTATTGTGCAAGCATTGAGTTTACACCAGAATTTGAATCAGGAGAATATATCCTATTTGTACAAGGAACAGATATGGATGGCAACCTGTCAGGTGACAGGAATCTTTCCATTGAGTTTGAGGTAGAAACAGCCTCTACGATAACCAATGTGATTAATTACCCGAATCCATTTTCTACTCAGACTGAATTTGTATTTACACTTACAGGGAGAACCGTTCCTGATGAGTTTACCATACAGATATACAGCATGTCAGGAAAAGTGGTCAAGGAAATTAGAAAGGAGGAATTGGGACCATTACGTATCGGACTTAACAGAACAGATTACAAATGGACAGGAACTGACGACTTCGGCAATAAGTTAGCTAATGGAGTTTATCTCTACAGAATTATAACTTCTGAAGTAGACGGTAATACACTAGACCATCGTGAAACCGAAGGCATAGATAGCTTTTTCAAAAAAGGATTTGGAAAGCTGGTAATTATGCGATAACTCTTGATAGGGCAAAAAGATAATCAGAAAATTAAGTGGGGAATATTGCAACAGCAGTATTTCCCACTTTTTATTTGCGCTAATTTCTACCACTGTTACCGACCAAATCCAGGATGGCATCACAATAAAACTTCTGTGTCCAGTTAGTATAGGTATATCTCTGATAAGGGCCACTTATTGGAATAGATGAAGGTATGGCGCCTTTATGTATAAATCTTTTCCTCTGTTTTTTGATCAGTGGCTTCAGGAGTGGGACGAGCGCCTCTAGATAACTTTTGTGGCCAGACCGACGATACATCATCGTAAAGAGAATAGCTAGCTGCGCATTGCCAGTAGCGCAGGTGAACGAGTGGTCGCCATTCCAATCTTTGTCATAAGATCCCGCAACGCCTTCATCTAGAATGAGGTCTTTCATCTTTCGGACGCTTGCAGTAACAGTCTTTCGCAGCTTACGGTCATTTAAGATGTCAACACATTCCGTCAAGCCTCTTAAGGTATAAGCAATGGTATGTGTGTATGCGGGCTGGTCCGGATGAAAGGACCAATCTGAAAACGCTTTATTCTCTAGCTGTAGCCCGGTTATCCGCTTAATGAGCGCCTTGGTTTTTGTTCTAGGCTTACTATACTTAATGAGTTCTGCAGAGGCCATGAGCCAAGCCACTCTGGCGTAATAAGCTGGATTAAAGTTTTCTACATAATTGTAATTGGTAAACAAGCCTTCCTCATCCAGCTGAGTACCTAACCAGTCTACTGCAAGAATAACCATTTTCAGTATGGGCTCAGGGTCTTTGTTCATATGTGCAAAGAACAATAGGCCTTCCAATATCTGAGCTGTATCAAAGATGATAGGAACCTGATTATCTACACTCTGGAAAAAAGAACCATCGGCATTCTGTATCTTCTTGAGAAACGCTAATTGATCTAAGGCTAATTCACAGGCCTCTTGCTTACCCAACATCTGACCTGTCCTATATAAAGTAGGTATGAGGTATCCTGTGGTTTCAGGATAAGCTGGCCCCCACTTACCTCTAAGTGTACATGTTCCAGAAGACCCCTGGTTTCCATTTGCTTTAAAGCTGGCCATTAACCAGGATAAGTTGACCTCTAATGAGTCCATTAGCTTCTCCCTCCCGCCTAACTTGCTGATTACGTTTTCTATGCTATCCAAAAAATTGAGGTTTAAAAACGTGTAGGCCTAGGCGTAGAATAGGATTTGTCACTTTGTATATTTTATGGTGTGGTATGAGTTGGCCTCCAAATGATCTCATATATCTTTCTACTCCTTGAATGATACTGCCATCAAAATCAAAATAGCGACGATCATTAGAGCTGATAACCTGCCACAACAAAAGACTTAAGGTCGTTCTCATTTCTTTTTCCCTCCGAGTATAACAGGCAAGAGCATAACTTGTGTTCTTATCATGTACAATGATTTGTGCAGATAGATTTTCTCCTGTTTCTTTATGCTGCGCTGCTATTATCCTCAAGGATCCTTTATCATGTAACTTACTGTATAACCTCAGTAGTGCTTCTTCATTAGCTGGTTGTTCCCTGTTCTGGTCTGCAAAAGCTTGCTTTGCTTCTGACAGAAAAGTATTCATATCTATTTCTATGATATCGCATATTTCCTCTGCTTTTGTGATGTCTTTTTGCACCACTCTCTTAAGCTGAGACCATAATTTTTCCTTTCCTACCGAGCTGTCTATTATATAGGTGTACTTACCAGTCTGCTTATAACCATTCCAATGTAGACCTAACCAGTTTTGATAATCTGTATGATACTGCTGATAATAAAGGCTATATTTTGGCAGGCGATCGATCAAGGTCTGTGTATGCTTGTACGTGAATTGTCCTTTTTCATAATTAGACAGGTTATCTGGATATAGCAGATGTATGCCATTGTAGGCTGTCATCAGGGGATTTATAATCATATTAAAACCATAAACACGTCTGTGATGATAGACAAGCACGCCTAATAACTTACCGGCTTTATTCTTATCTAGAATTACATCCCAATCACCTTTAATACAGACGGCGTCCATCCAGTCCGGTGAATATTGAATCGGGATATCATAATCATGATAAATAGAACGATATATTTCTTTGTCGGTTATAATCTAGATATTTAGAAATCTAAAGGTAAGACTTAAGACGTAGTAGAGAACAAATCTGATTTTTTTGAGTCAACAAAAAGGCGATATAACACGTGCATTAGATTGGTTTGCAGAGAAAGGCTGGCAACCTGCCCCATTTCAAAAGCGAACTTGGCTGGCTTTTCAGCAAGGAAAATCTGGCTTAGTCAATGCACCGACCGGTAGCGGTAAGACCTATGCCCTCTACTTAGGCGCCTTAATGGATTTGCTTAATAGAGATCAGAAGGGCCGCAGAGGACCCTATATTTTCTGGGTCACGCCTATACGAGCCTTAGCCAAAGAAATAAAAATATCTATAGATAAAGCTAATGCCGCTTTTGGTCTGAACTGGCGGACAGAGATCAGAAGTGGAGACACCACCACAGCCCAGCGCAAAAAACAACTTACTCACCCGCCAGAGGTGCTTATAATAACGCCTGAGAGCATGCACGTTATCATGGCGGCCAAAGGCTACCTCACGTTCTATAATGGAGTATATGCGGTTATTATAGACGAGTGGCACGAGCTGATGGGAAGTAAGCGTGGCGTTCAGGCCCAACTCGCTATATCCAGAATCAGAGGACTGAATCCCCAGCTGCGTGTGTGGGGCATCTCTGCCACCATAGGGAACTTAGAAGAAGGGATGGATGTCTTGCTCGGCAGTAGCACGGGACATAGAGAACTGATCCGTTCCAGATTTAAAAAGAAAACCGAGGTGATTTCCATCTTTCCTGATGACATAGAGGAATATTCCTGGGCAGGCCATCTTGGACTGAGGCTTGCAGAGAAAGTCTTACCTATTATTCACTCTGGACAAAGCACCCTCATCTTTACCAATACGCGAGCTAAATGTGAGCTTTGGTATCATCGGCTCTTAGAACTGGACGAAAGTCTGGCAGGAGATATAGCGATGCATCATGGATCTATAGCCAGACACCTACGGGATTGGGTGGAGGACGCATTATATGATGGGAAGTTGTCGGCAGTGGTGTCTACCTCTAGTCTGGACCTAGGAGTAGATTTTCGCCCAGTAGAGAACATCATCCAAGTGGGTAGTCCCAAAAGTGTATCGAGATTTATGCAACGAGCAGGACGGAGCGGACATGCGCCGGGCGCTGTAAGCAAAATATATTTTCTACCTACAAATACCTTGGAATTATTAGAGTCTGCGGCACTTCGCCAAGCACTCACTACCGCTGAAGTAGAAAAACGCATACCCTATATACGTTCATGGGATGTTCTTATCCAATATCTCATGACACTAGCGGTGTCAGAAGGCTTTAATCCAGAGATAATCTATGAGGAAATAAGACAAACCCATTGTTATGAGAGTATCAATGAGGATGACTGGGATAACATACTTCATTTCCTAGTGAATGGATCACAATCGCTAAAAGCTTATGACGAATACGCCAAAGTAGCCATCCGAGATGGCCTATATATAGTGGAGGATAAACGCATAGCTCAGCGGCATAGACTGAGTATAGGGACGATTACCAGCGATGCCATGCTTAATGTCAAATACCTAAGAGGAAAGCGGCTAGGCAATGTGGAAGAATGGTTTGCTGCCCACCTGAGTCCGGGCGATAGTTTTTGGTTTGCAGGCAGGTCTCTAGAGCTCATCAGAGTAAAGGATATGAACATGCTGGTCAAGAACAGCACAAAGAAAAACAAACGCATACCTTCATATCAGGGCGGACGGATGCCTTTAAGTTCTGAGATGTCAGAAGTGCTTAGAGAAAAAATATATGAATACAATAAATCCAGTAACAAGCCACTCGATGTAGAATTGCAGCGCTTATCTCCGTTGTTAGATTTGCAAACTTCCATCAGCGTTTTGCCTTCAGAAGATGAATTTCTTGTAGAATACTTTCATAGCAAAGAGGGTTATCACTTATTGATGTATCCTTTTGAAGGCCGCTATGTGCATGAAGGGATGGGTGCACTAATCGCCCAACGATTAGCCAGATTATTTCCTATCAGTTTTTCTATAGGAATGAATGATTATGGTTTTGAATTATTGTCAGATAAACGAATAGATGTAGAGGCCTTAATTAAACGGGATTTATTTTCACCTGCGGAGATCAGCAAGGACATACAAGCATCCATCAATGCGGCAGAATTAGCTCGTAGAAGATTTAGAGAGGTGGCCAGAATATCGGGTTTGATTTTTCAGGGATTTCCAGGCAAGGCGAAGAAAGACAGGCATCTTCAGGCCTCTTCTTCTCTTCTCTTTGGCGTATTTCAAGACTATGAACCGGACAACTTACTCTACTTGCAGACCTTCGAAGAGGTGATGACCTTTCAGTTAGAAGAAGCCAGAATGGTGAAGGCACTGACCAGAATACAATCGCAGAAAATTCTCATTACCTACCCAGATAAACCGACTCCGCTAGCCTTCCCTATCATGGTAGACAGGTTACGTGAGAAAATGACAAGCGAACGCCTGGTGGACAGAATTAAGAAGATGCGTATCGGTAAGTGAGCCAGGTAGATTGTATATAGGGACGACACCTTTGTAAGAAGAAGCCATGCTCATATCCCAGCGCCGTAGGTG
>CAZIMH010000036.1:0-2670 GCA_964540155.1 uncultured Saprospiraceae bacterium | reverse complement strand
TAGGGACGACACCTTTGTAAGAAGAAGCCATGCTCATATCCCAGCGCCGTAGGTGCGACACTAAAGAAACATAACCCTCTCTCTGCGGCATAATCAGGATAATTCTCTGATATGCCAAATGTTAGACATTCTGTTTAGACGGTGTATACAATGTGGGACGGCCTATCTCCGTTAATTTGTATATGAATTGCCGAACTCAATTCTTTGTTGGCTTCCTTTGTCTGGCGTGTGTGCTACCTATGAATTCTCAGATTAATCATTTGGGGCTTCAGTTCACGAGAATGACAAGCGAGTTTCCAGACTTTATTACCATAGACATGTTCGATGCTGACCATGATTGGCAAGCCTTTTTTGCAGAGCCCGTTCAGTCAGTAGAGGTAGTATATTCGAGGAGTATAAATGAAAAATTTTCTTATCACGTTCAGTTGGGGTATTCTTCATTTGTATATGGGCTGTCTACCAGCGAAAGTTTTCTGCTGCTATCTGAAATAGAACGACAATACCAATCCAGATATCTCTCCCCGGGTAGTAGTCTGCATTATCATCTTCCTAAACCATTCGATGATTTTCACTTCTCAGCAGGACTTATTACTAATATACTTCTGAGGTCCAGGATACTTACATGGCGACTCCAGGAAAATGGTTCTCTAGAGGTAGATGAAACAGCAAATGATAACATTAATGACCTTGTAATAATACCAAGGGCAGGGATTCACTATTCGGCAGGTAACGAGACGATACGTATCACGCTAAGTGCCTATATGAATACTAAGTTGAATAATTATTATGCTACGCTTGCTAATCAGCCAGAGCGGTTTGTTTCCTCATTTTCCATATCAGGGAATCTGAATCTGAATCGATTCATGAGGAATAGAAGACTTGCTGAACAACAATAAAAGCTAGGTTTTTCTAGGCTAAATTGTGAAATACGTTACTCACGTCATCATCCTGCTCCATTAAATCCACCAGAGCCAACACTTCGTCTATTTGCTCTTCCTTAAGTTCTTTGGTTATTGTAGGAATTCGTTCTAATTCAGATTTTTCTGCCTTAATATCGGCCGCTTCCAGCCCTTGCTGCATCTTACCAAAATCTTCAAAAGCGACATAGATTTTATACATTTCCTTCTCCTCTACTGTATCCTTCTCTATGGATTCTAATCCGTGGTCTATCATCTCCAGCTCTATCTCATCTGGGTCTGATATCTGATCTACAGGAATATAGAAAACCCCTTTTCTATTGAATAGGAAATCATGCATGCCCTTGGTCCCCATAGAGCCCCCTTTCTTATTGAAGTAAGATCTGACATTGGCGACGGTACGCTGATTATTATCTGTAGCGGTCTCTACAACCAGAGCAATGCCATGCGGTGCCATACCTTCCAGGGTTACTTCTTCGTAGTTACTGGTATCCTTATCTGAGGCTTTTTTGATGGCCGCTTGGATTCTGTCCTTCGGCATCTGTACAGCTTTGGCATTTTGGATGGCTCTTCTTAGTGCTACATTTGTATCTGGGTCGGGGCCAGATGCTTTTACAGCTATCGTTATATGCTTACCCGCTTTGGAGAAGGCTTTCGCCATTTTATCCCATCTAGCAAATTTTGTCGCTTTTCTGTATTCAAATGCTCTTCCCATAGATCTATTTTTAAGAGAATATTCAAGTTATTCGTGTTGCGAAAATAAAGTTTAGAGCCTTAGATATCAATATTAATAGCGTTAATTGACACA
Organism: uncultured Saprospiraceae bacterium; assembly: GCA_964540155.1. Taxonomy (GTDB): domain Bacteria; phylum Bacteroidota; class Bacteroidia; order Chitinophagales; family Saprospiraceae; genus RFSX01. The sequence continues at coordinate 945 of CAZIMH010000036.1, read as the reverse complement.
ATGGCAGCCATCACACATGAGATAAAAGGAGAGCAGCTGGTATTATTGCCGGAAAAAGCCGTCCTATGGGAGAAAAAGTCCATTCTCATGATTGCCGATTTGCATCTCGGGAAAGTGACGCATTTTAGAAAAGCAGGGATAGGCCTCCCGAAGTTGGCAGAATCTGATAATCTAGAACGCCTGGCACAGCTGCTCCTTGATTATCCAGTGGATAGGGTCTTACTGCTAGGCGACCTTTTTCATAGCTATTACAATGAGGAGTGGGATCGATTCAAGGCTTTCCTTTCTCAATTTGGCGATATCGCCTTCACACTGGTCAAGGGGAATCACGATATTCTAGAGGAGAACGCTTATCAGGCTACTAATATGGATGTGGTCAATCAGCTGATGATTGGACCATTTACATTCACCCATATTCCGATGGAAGAAGCGGAAGGCAAAGGCCAATACAATATTGCGGGGCATATTCATCCTGGTGTCTACCTCCGGGGAAAAGCTTTACAATCTATGACCTTACCCTGCTATCATTTTACGCATCGCAACCTTGTAATGCCAGCGTATGGGACATTTACGGGGGTGGCTAGGATAGATTCTCATAAGGATGACTGTGTCTACGCTATCGCTTCCGGCAATGTTATCAAGGTACAATAGGTAGCCAAAATCGTACAAAAGCGTAAGTATTAGCGACTCTAGGCATGATTTATAGGCCTTATTCCGGTTAATTAGGCATCCAGAGGTATTTCTTTTAACAAAATGGACCTTATAATCGTCAACATGATAATAAAGCCACTTAATTGGAAAATTGTATGTTTGTTAATACTCAAAAAGAAAACGCCGCTTCATTGTCCAGAAACAATTCGGAAATATTCCACAACGAGCTGTTCCCTCATATAGAGGCGCTCAAAACCTTTGCTTATCACCTCACCTATAATGAGGATGATGCCA
>CAZIMH010000035.1:0-16317 GCA_964540155.1 uncultured Saprospiraceae bacterium | reverse complement strand
TTCTAGTACATAAACATAGACGCCACTTCCTACACTTCTTGCATCCCAGCCGGTTTCAGATTCATTGATGACAACTTCGGCACTTTGCCATATTATACCTCCCCACCTATCATAGATAGACAAGGACCTTACACTGAAAAATGCTTCATTGCCATAGACATTGAAAGTTCTGTCTACTGGATTATCACTGCGTATGCTGATACTATTAGGTATGTAAATTTCCTGTACAGGTAGTATTGTCAGTAAGGTGGTGCAGCTAGAAATAATATCGCAGGCATTGCTGGCATCGAAAGTTACGATGACCTCTTGCGTTTCAGTGCAGTTATCTGAGAGTGATGTATCCTCAAAATCATCTGTAAGCACCAAGGTGGCATTTTGTTGAAAGAAGAATTCTATTTCATTTCGTATTTCATTTGTAATATTACTACCACACACAAAGGTCATTTCTTCAGGGCAGACTAATGTAACCTCCAAATCTTCATTGATAGAAATATCAGAATTACAAGTAGATATATTACCACACTCATCAGTGGCTAAAAATTCAAAAGTTTGCGTAGTTCCACAGGCGATATCGTCTATAACAATAGAAGGATTATCTATCTGAGCTGTACTGCAATTATCTGTTGCAGAAACATTGTCTAACCACTCTTCCACTAGTGCGGCTGTATTTTCGCTACCAGCATCGACTTCTAACGCATTAGGACAGGTGATGTCAGGATTAACTGTGTCCGATATAAATATATTACCAGTACACTGTTGTAATGTACTACATGGGTCAAATATCTCAAAGTTAAAAGTTAAAATAGTATCGCATGATTCAACGATGGCATCTGCATCAAAATCATTAGTAATCATATCCGATACATTCATAGAATTACTAGACGCTGTGGCACTTGCTAACCAAGTAGTTATAAGGTCTATATTCTCATCCATGCCACATTCTAAAGTCAATTCACTTGGACAAATGATAGATGTGGTCTGAGACTCTATTGTCAAAATACTATTACAGCTGTCATTTATATTTCCACAGTTATCGGAGATCATAAAATTTACTGGAATGGGGGCAGCTTGTCCGCATAGATTACTGAAGACCATTAGTGAGTCCAAATCATTACTTAGGTTAACAGCAGAACAATTATCACTTCCTGTAAAAGTCTCTAGCCAGCGTTCTACGCTACCTCTGGCATCTGTTAGATCAGTTACAGTCAAATCATCTGGACAAACATCAACTTCAGGAAGTACGCTATCTACTATATTGACCTCAGCTGAGCACTGTGTCATTCTTTCGCAAGCACCATCCACTACAGAAAAGGTTAATGTTACTTGTTCTCCACAGAGTAAACCGATGACATCCTCATAATTCAAATCATCCTCTACCGTAATATCCTCGTCAAAGGCAAATAATTCTTCAAATCTAAAAAGGAGTATGTCGAACAATTCTTCAGGATCTTCATCACAGCCAAAATCTATAGGGGCATCACAAAAGATTTCTGGCTCTAGCTCATTAAGTACAAATAACGTAGAAGAACAATCTGCAAAATTGTTACAATCATCAAAGGTGACAAAGTCAACGGTATATGAGAATTCTTCATCACAGGTCATAAGTATATCCTGTATGTCAAAAGTATTTTCGACAGCAGGCATAGAGGTACAATTATCCAAAGCATTGACTTGTTCTAGCCATAACGCCGCGTCGTCTGGCCAAGAAGAATCAGCAATATCAATTGTTATTTCAGCAGGACAAACTATCTCTGGCAACTCTAGATCAATTATCTCTACATTACCTGTACAAGATACACTGACATTACAGTCGTCTTCTGCGAATATTGTAAGTTCTATATCGGCACCACATTGACTAAAGTCTATAGAATCTAATGGCATCTCTGTATCGACACTAAGACTCTCCATTCTGGAATCCATAGCAATCGTCTCTAGTAACCAGTTTTCTATACTATCTCTATTCTCAGTGGAAATGCACTCTATTGTCAATGGAGGAGGACAGCTAATTGTAGGAGGATCAGGGTTATTATTATTAGTCAATTGGATCGTCTCACGTGCACTTAATCCTACATCATCCCGAACAATGATTAGATAATCGCCTTTGGGCAAATCAATAAAAACATTGTCTGTCTGATAGTTATTGCCATTATCTATAGAATAGTTTATTGTTCCAGTGCCTGTAGCAAAAATCGTTAGCTCACCATTGCTGGCATCACAGGTAGTAGGCACAGAGGTAATTCTATCAATGACTGGCAACTGGGCAGAGGCGCAAGAGGTGGATAGAAGAATAATAAGCGACACAGTAAAAAGCAAAAAAATAGCATGCCCATAGACCAGAATGGTACTAATACTTCTATGCAAAAGCAAACTTTTATGACCGCTCATAATGACTCAATACTAAAAATATAGGCTAATGCCCAAAATTAGATTAAAATGAAATACAAAACCTAGGATGAATTTTCAGATCAGCCTTCTAATTCAGTAACTATAATGCATGAGAATAGATCTTTATATCTATTTCATTGATTATTAGTAGATAAGGTAATTTTAAAATGAATATCACAGCAAAAACAAGCCATTGGTCAGCTTGCTTGCAAGAATAGTAGAAATGAAAATTATAGCTGTAAAAGTCAGCTACTTGCTGAATGAAAAGTATGAATTTAAGATAAATTCAGGATTAATAATCCATTGCTTTCCTCTACAAAATTACGAAACGCAAAACACCTAACCAACTACTATACTAAAACGTATCACACTGGCTGGGTGTGCCTTAGTACATTATTGCGGTGTCATCCATTATACTTCTTCATTAATTTGTGATGATGTTCTGTATGATAAGCCGTAAAGTATATAAACTCTCTGAAATTCATTCTGCCAGTCAGTGGGTGTGGGATGACATATTTAGTAAGCGCTTTTTCAGAGTTTTTCATGACAATATCTTTTAATGTTGCTTGCTCTTCTCTGAACCACTTTATAATTCTGTCTTTGTCCTCAATAGATATCTTATCAGCAACAAACTCGGCAGGTGCTTTGACGCTTCCTTTATTAAGTGCTTTCTGATACTTAGCGACCACTTGCTCATACGTTTTCTCTTCTCTGTTCATCTTCCCAAATTTATACCGGAGTACAAGCTTTGGAATCTTCATACCCTTATTTAGTGCACGTGTGGTCTTCCTTAGATGTTCTAGATGTTCGCCATCACTCCATTTACCTGGTGTTTTTTGTGAGACAAACTCTTCAGCTGGCCGATCTTTCAGCCATTGAACTAGGTTATCAAATTTTTCATCTAGTAAAGTAATGAGTGCTTCCTTTTTCATATTTAAATAAATTAAGTTACTTTTAGTAACTAGATTATCAATTGTAAGTAAAGGTAGTTTCTAACCCTCATCTAAACAAGGACTTACCCACATATAACTCAGTAACATGGCCGTAACTAATGCTGAAAATCAGCAGCTTAAGCTCAAGAAAAAAATAAAAAAAATATATACACTATCCAAAGACTGTGACCATGCTAAGGAATGTCCTATCAAAGGCGTCCTAGCTCCCTCAGTAGATAAGTGGAGTTTATTCTGTCTATACAATCTGGCATATAATGATGTCCTACGCTTTAATAAACTCAAAGCCTATATCCCAGGCATCTCTTCTCGCATGCTGTCAGTGACACTTAAGAAATTAGAGGAAGCAGGTCTCGTAAAGCGTCAACTATATGCAGAAGTGCCTCCGAAGGTAGAATACAGTCTCACTGCTTTCGGACTGCAATTTTCAGAAAAACTAGCTGAGCTCAATCTATGGATATGGGAAAAGCGTAACACAATCTAATCACCTCATTCAACAAAATATCACTCAAAACTACTAGGTTAGAAAAACTTAGTTATTTTGTCTAAATACGGCAAAAGATAGGCTTCTTCAAAACCCTGATAAACAAACTCGAATAATCCAATTTAAATTACTACCTAATCCACATAAAATATGCGAATAAACGGTCACTCACATCTACTACCATATCCAGAGCAAATACCTGCTTATCTGAAAGAAAAAGAAATTTTCTGGATAGATGAAGACAGGCAACACATGCTACAAAAAAATTGGAAACGTCCTGTCACAGATTCCAGTTTTTTCTTGAATGAAAAACTAGAGTGGATGGACCGAAACAAAATCGACCATGCCGTCGTGCTTAATCTATCGCAACTCTACGGTAACGGTCTTCGCATACGGGATATGAAGTATGCGCTACGATTCCAAAATGATTTCAATGCTGGTGTACAGAATGATTATCCTGAAAAATTTACTTGTGGCTTTGTCGTGCATGCTGGATTTATAGATGGCGCTCTCTGGGAAATAGAACGCTGCGTGGAAGAACTGGGACTCCAGGTACTATGCCTGCCGACTCACTACATGGACTCTATAGGGACATGGCGAGGCATATTTGATGAAGAGACAGCACCCATATTTGAGCTGGCTAACAAATACAAATTAGCTATAGAAATCCATCCCTATGATGGAGAGAAATTCATACATATAGAGAATAAGGCGTGGCGATTTCATTTAATATGGATGTTGGCGCAGTGTGCAGATGCGTACCATTTTTACACCTTAGAAGGTCTGTATGAAAAGTATCCTGACATTAGAGTTTGTTTTGCGCATGGAGGACAGCTTAATCATCTCAACATAGGTCGGAGAACACAAGGATTCGATGGTCGTCCAGATCTATTCGAAGGTATGACCCGTCCACGTAAAGCCATCGGTCATCCTAATATATATTTTGACACCTTAGTTCATGACACCTTTTCATTAGAGCTGATGATACGCCGTCAGAAAGGCACAGACCAAATCATTCTTGGATTAGATGATCCATATCCGCTCGGTGAGATGGAAAGTGAACGTCAGTCTTCTTATCCAGGAAAGTTATTAGACCTGGCGGTAGATGAAGGCGTTATATCTGAAAAACAGCATAAAGAAATTTGGCATGACAATGTCATCCGATGGATATGTGGTGGAGAGCAGGCATGTTTCTTAGAAAGAGTGAAAAATAAAAAATAAAATTCGACAATAAATTGAAGTCAATGGGATATCAGCAAGGACTTGATTTTGCAATGCAGATGGATAGAGAAGATGAGCTGCATAAATATAGAAAACAATATCATCTTCCACTCCAGAAGTCAGGGGTACCGTATGTCTATATGTGCGGCAACTCTTTAGGCTTACAACCCAAAACGACGAAGGATGCTTTACACCAGGAACTTCATGACTGGCAAAATCTCGGCGTAGAAGGACATTTTCATGCTAAAAATCCATGGTTACCGTACCATGAATTTCTGACAAATGCGATGGCAAAAGTAGTAGGAGCCAAATCGACTGAAGTCGTCGTCATGAACACCCTGACGGTTAACCTACATCTGATGATGATTTCATTCTATAGACCTGAAGGCAAAAGAAATAAAATAATCATAGAGGCTGATGCCTTTCCATCGGACAAATATGCTACAGAATCACAAATCAGACAAAGAGGTTTGGATCCAAAGGAATGCTTGATAGAGCTTAAAGCCAGAGCAGGAGAAGTTTGTCTGAGAGAAGAAGACATAAAAGAAGTGATACTAAAACATGGTGATGAAATAGCGCTGATCATGTTAGGAAATACCAATTACTACACTGGGCAGTATTTTGATATGAAGAAAATCAGCGAGTGGGGGCATGTACACGGATGCTATGTTGGTTTTGACTGTGCCCATGGCGCTGGGAATGTACCACTTAATCTGCATGACTCAGGTTGTGATTTTGCTGTATGGTGTAATTACAAATATCTCAATGCAGGACCAGGTGGCATGGGAGCTGCCTTTGTGCATGAACGCCATCATCATGACCCTCTTATACCTCGCCTGACTGGATGGTGGGGGCACAACAAAGACACCAGATTCAAGATGCGAGATAGTTTCGAACCAATACCTACCGCAGAAGCCTGGCAACTGAGTAATCCACCAATCATGGCCATGGCAGCGGTCTGGTCATCACTCAAAATATTTGATGAAGTAGGTATAGAAAATCTCAGACAAAAAGCGATTAAGCTCACTGGATATCTGGAGTTTTTAGTCAAATCACTCGGTGAGGATGTCATTAATATTATTACGCCATCAGACCCCAACCAAAGAGGCTCTCAATTATCTATCCAAGTAAAAAATGCAGATAAATCTCTCTTCAATCAAATTACTGAAGCGGGTGTAATTGCAGATTGGCGAGAACCGGATGTGATCAGAGTGGCTCCTGTCCCTATGTATAACTCCTACGAAGATGTGTATAACTTTTACATCATACTAAAAGAGGCACTAGATGAAAAAAAATAAAATAATAATCGTTGGTGCAGGCCTCTGTGGCACCTTATCAGCCATTAGACTGGCCCAGCGTGGTTTCCAAGTGGTGGTCTATGAACGGCGACCAGATATGCGAAAGGGTGTAGAAGATGCAGGAAGATCCATAAATCTCGCTTTATCTGCAAGGGGTCTATTAGCCCTAGAGATGGCTGGCATCAAAGCGGCTATCCTAGATGAGTGCATCCCTATGAGAGGTCGGATGATTCATCCACTAGAAGGCAATCCCTTTCTAAGCAACTATAGTGGTAGGCCAGGAGATTACATCAATTCTGTCTCCCGTCCAGGACTCAATCTGGCGCTGATAGAAGAAGCTGACAAGTTTGATAATGTAGAAATACGATTTGAATGTAAGGTCACCGATGTCAATCTAGAACAGGCAAGTATCTCATACAAGACCAATGACCAGATTCATAATGATGAAGGGGCTATAGTGATAGGGACTGATGGTGCAGGCTCCGTAGTGCGGCGTTCTATGATGGGTCAGACAACTAAATTGCTTTTTAATTATTCTCAAGATTTTCTTAGACATGGCTATAAGGAATTATCCATCCTACCAGCGGAAGGCGGCCAATGGAAGATAGAAAAGGAAGCCTTACACATATGGCCTAACGGTAACTTCATGGTAATCGCACTACCGAATCTGGATGGGAGCTTTACACTGACCATGTTTCACCCCTACGAAGGTGAGGCGGGTTTCAATACCTTGAACAGCAAGGAAAAGCTCAAGACCTTCTTTGAGAAGTACTACCCTAGTCTATTACCATATATCCCTCACTTGTATGAAGAATACTTTGAAAATCCAGTAGGTACCCTCGGGACCATCAAGTGTTATCCATGGCAAGCCTATGGCAAGACACTTATCATGGGAGATGCCTCACATGCCATAGTCCCCTTCTATGGGCAGGGTATGAATTCTTCACTAGAGGACGTACGTATATTTGACGAGGTAATCGAAGAATATGGTACTGATTGGTCAAAGGTCTTTTCTACTTTCCAGGATAAGCGTAAAACGAATGCAGACGCTATCGCAGATTTGGCCATTGATAATTTCTCCGAGATGAGGGATCATGTCGACGATGTAGCCTTTATGAGAAAGCGCAAAATAGAAATGCAATTAGAACAAGCATTTCCTGATTACTATTCAAAATACTCACTGGTTACTTTCCAGCCTAAACTGTCATATGAGCAAGCTATGAAACAAGGTAGAAAACAAGATCAACTGCTACTCCAGATGTGCGCCGATGACAATTTTGATAAAACACCGCTATCTGTTTATCACGAAAAATTAAGCCAACTGTCCATATGATTATTCAGACAACCTATAATAAAAGCTCCTTTCGCTGTGATCTATCCAAGCCCATAGATTTATCGATTCCAGTAGGCCAAGTCAGATGTTTCTATGCGACTGAATTCAAAACTAGTCCTTATAAGTCAGGCGATTTTGTAGGGGCCGTATCAGCAGGTGCCCCAGTCAATTTTTTTGATGTTCAAATGAATCCTCATGGTAACGGTACACATACAGAATGTCTAGGCCATATTACGACAGCGCAAGAAAACATATCTGATAAATTATTGCAATTTCATTTCTTTGCTCAGCTCGTAAGTGTCCCTGTCACAAAAATAAATAACGGAGATAAGGTCATCACGAAAGAAGCACTGGCCGCAGCCTGCCCTGCTGAATTGCCCGAAGCCTTAGTTATCCGAACCTTACCCAATGATGAACTTAAACTAACCGCAGACTATTCTGGGACTAATCCACCCTATTTAGAGTTAGGCGCTATGGCTTTTCTGGTAGAGAGTGGTGTACGACATCTACTATTGGATTTACCCTCGGTAGACAGAGAAGAGGATGAAGGAAAATTAGCAGCCCATCATCTTTTCTGGAATATAGTCGACAAATCAGCCAAAGATAATTCCAGAGCAGATTGTACAATAACGGAACTCATATATGTGCCAACGCAGGTAAGAGATGGACTATACCTGCTTAATATCCAAATACCCTCATTACCTTTAGACGCAGCACCAAGTAAACCTGTTTTGTACCAATTAGAAAATATTGAAAACAAATAAATATGTCTTTAGAAATTCTAGAACTAATAATATATCATGGAAAGTAAAGTACTGAAGGACAAAGCCCAGCCACTTGGTCACTACCCACATGTAAGACGCGTTGGGGATTTTATATATGTATCTGGCACCAGTAGTCGTCGAAAGGATAATTCTCATGAAGGTGCTATTCAAGATGAGCAGGGCCAATGGCACTTAGATATCAAAGCACAAACAAAGGCCGTGATACAAAACATCGGACAATTGCTGAATAGCTTAGAGGCAGATTTATCCCATGTGATTGACATTACTTCTTTTCTAGTAGACATGAAAGATTTTAAGGGATATAATGAAGTGTACGGCACTTTCTTCAATCATGAGACCGGCCCTACGAGAACGACCGTAGCTGTCCACCAATTACCTCACCCTAATTTACTGATAGAGATAAAGGCCATCGCTTATCTACCTAAAAAGAAGGCGTAGAAAGATGGAACCTGAAATAAACGAAATGCCAATGAATTCTAATTAGAATGGAGAAGATTAAAAATTATATAGACGGTGCATTAGTGGCTCCACAAAGTGGACAATACATAGACCTTTATGACCCTGCCTCCGGACAAGTGTATGCGCATGTAGCTGATTCTGATAGTTCTGATGTAGATGCAGCGGTTGAGGCCGCTCAGAAAGCGTATGCCACGTGGTCTATGACTCCCATTGATAAGCGTAGTCGTTTATTGACTAAAGTAGCTGAATTAATAGAGGCGAACATAGAGGACTTGGCAAAGGCAGAATCTCTGGACAATGGGAAACCTGTATGGTTAGCTAAGAAGGTAGACATACCACGAGCCTCTTCTAACTTTAGGTTTTTCGCACAGGCCATCACACAATTTTCCACTCAGGCGCATGAGATGACTGACGCTATTAATTACACCTTACGCCAACCTCTAGGTGTCGTGGGAACGATATCTCCTTGGAATCTCCCTCTTTATCTCTTTACCTGGAAAGTGGCGCCTGCCTTAGCTGCTGGTAATTGTGTCATAGCTAAACCATCCGAAGTAACGCCTATGACTGCCTACTTGCTTTCTAAGCTCTGTATAGAGGCAGGTATACCAAAAGGTGTATTCAATATAATTCACGGAGATGGTGTCAAAGTAGGTGCCTCTATCTGCCAGCACCAGCACATCAAGGCCATATCTTTTACTGGTAGTACAAGAGTGGGGGCAGAAATAGCAAAAGTCGCCGCACCCGCTTTCAAAAAGGTGTCACTAGAAATGGGTGGCAAAAATCCGAATATCATCTTTGCCGATTGCAATTATGATAAAATGCTATCTACCACAGTACGGTCTTCATTTGCGAACCAAGGTCAGATATGTCTCTGTGGATCCAGAATCTTTGTAGAAAAATCTATCTATGACAAATTCAAAGCAGATTTTGTAGAACGTACTAATAAACTGAAAGTGGGGCATCCTTCAGATGATACTTCAAACTTAGGCGCCATAGTTTCAAAAACCCATTATGAGAAAGTCTTATCCTATATCGAATTGGCGAAGGAAGAAGGCGGCACGATTCTAACGGGTGGCAAAGCTGTATTTCCAGAAGGGTATAAAAATGGATGGTACATAGCGCCCACGATCATAGAGGGATTACCTTACGATTGTCGTACTAACCAAGAAGAAATATTCGGCCCAGTCGTCACCATTATGCCTTTCGAATCAGAAGCTGAAGTACTACGTTATGCTAATAGCACTGAATATGGTCTCGCCAGTACAGTATGGACAGAAAATATAAGTAGAGCGAATCGCATCGCTAAAAAAATACATGCTGGCATTGTTTGGGTGAACACCTGGTTGCTCAGAGATTTGCGAACACCATTTGGCGGCGTGAAGCATTCAGGCGTAGGTAGAGAAGGGGGATTCGAAGCTCTGCGATTTTTTACAGAGCCGAAAAATGTTTGCATTCAGTTTAGCAATGAGAACCATTAGTTATGAAAAACAATAAGGGTTTGTGGATCGGGCTTTTTGTTCTCATTTTTATACTCTCTCAAGATTACTTATTTATCAGTTGGGAAGGAAAACCTGCCTTGCTCGGGTTTCCCGTATGGATAGTTTGGTTTGCTTTTGTGCATTTACTATTTATTGTTGGTTTCTATTTTTTCGCAAAGAAATACTGGTCTGAATGATTTACTTCATTCTATTTGCTTACATAGCGATTGTCTTTCTAGGCAGTCTAAGAGGCACCTCGTCAAGTGCTAAAAGTCCTGAAGGATATTTTCTGGCGAACAGAGGCTTAGGCACCTTCGCGCTGTTCTTTACTATACTAGCCACTAATTTTAGTGCCTTTTATTTTCTAGGTTTTGCAGGTGCTGGATATAGAGTAGGTTATGCCCACTTTGTTATAATGGCCTTGGGGACAGGATTTGCTTGTATTTCATTTTATCTCCTTGGGACAAAGATCTGGCGCATAGGCAAAACGCATGGACTAATTACACCTGCAGAATTAATCTATCATCAGACAGGAAGTAAGACGCTGCGATGGATCTTCGCTGGGATTATGCTCCTCTTCACTTTCCCATACTTGGCATTGCAGATAATCGGTGCAGGCTATATTCTAGAAAATATAACACAAGGAACAATTCCTTATATCTGGGGAGCCACGCTTCTTACCTTGTTTACCATTGTCTATGTATGGATCGGCGGAATGAAAAGTGTAGCTAAGACAGATCTCAAGCAAGGGCTGCTCATGATATTTCTGATGGTGCTTGCAGTCATTGTCATTAGCAATAATCTGGGAGGCTTAACCGAGGCAAATAATAAGGTCTATGCACTGCAGCCAGAACTCTTTTCAAGAGAAGGCGTGGGCAACGCCTTTCCTCCAAAGAAGTGGTTCAGCTTACTTATATTCTGGATTTTTTGCATCCCGATGTTTCCTCAGATTTTCATGCGATTCTACATTGCAAAAGATGTAAGTGCCCTGAAAAAATCTGCCTTACTCTATGGTTTGATTCCCTTGTTTATTTCTATCCTCCCAGTAATCATCGGTGTATTAGGTCACTTAAGCTTTCCAGATTTGGTTGGAAAAGAAACAGACCAAATCTTACCGAAGATGTTAGCTGCGCATAGCCCAGAGTGGTTTGCAGGGTTGGTGATGACTGGTGCGCTGGCGGCATTCATGTCTACCCTGGACTCTCAGTTACTAGCACTGAGTACAATAGTGACCAGAGACTTCTTATTACCATTCAAAAAAGATATTGGGCTAGAGCAGCAAGTAAAGGTCGGTCGTATATGGGTAGTCATATTCGCCTTTGTCGGTCTATTAATTGCAGCACAACCTTTTGACACAATCGATGACATGGGGCGATTATCCTTTGGTGGGTTAGCGGTACTATTCCCCGTCACTTTCATGGCATTACGTGGTGGTGGAGTTTCGCCATTTTTTGGTGTGCTCTCTTGTCTGGTCGGTGAGATACTGCTGATTGGTTTTTACTATCAGTTTATTCCTAAAAAATGGTTGTTTGGTTTTGATAGCGCTATCATTGTCATAGCAGTAAGTTTTGGAATTGTCTTACTCGGGAAGTTAGTAGGCAAAAAGACAAATATGCTGAGCGCCTAAGAAAGGATTAATTATAACAGGTTGTTACCGACTACGATTTGTTAACTTGTTATAGTCCATTAGCGAATTATAAAATGAACGAAGAACTAAAAAAGAAATCTGAGATCTCAACTAAATGGTTGAAAGAGTATTCGAGCGGAGACTATATTTTCAAAAATAGTATTCGGCAAATTAAACAGTTTTACCGTGACATAGCTTGGGACTACTGGATTAATCAAAATAATCTAGTCTCATTTAAAATTGGATTACACAATTCTATTTTAGCTCTTCTAAGAGCAAATGAATATTTCAATAGTCTTGGTTCGTATATGACTTTGCCAACAATTCCACTTTGTGAATTAGCACTTTCAGATAATCAAGATCTGATTCAATCTTTCTCAGAACAAGACTATGAAGTTAGGTTAGGTCAAACCAAATACAAGCAGTACAGCGAAATAGTTAAATCTGGTGGAAAACTAATATATTCTGCATTATTTCTTGCAGCCATGAAAAGTGATATGTCGGAATTAAATAGACTTTTGAAAATAATTGATGGGACTAAATCAAATAAATTATACTTTAAAGATCAAATGCCAATATTTGAAGGATTAATAAATGGAGACAAGGATCTAATATTTAATACAATAAATGATATTTGCTCCCCTCGAAAACATAAAAGAACAAACTCAAACTATGGTATTTATACTAACATCACATCTTTTCCAGCAATTGGTTATGCAAAGATTGCCTGGATAAATAATCATCAAATTGAATTTTCAAATAAGTACATAGACAATGAGTTACTACCTGTTAATTCGAACCTTACATACACCAATGATGTCGATTCTTTAATTGAAAAGATGACATTAGAATCTGAATACATATTTCACGATAAACCCAAAAGGAAAATAAGAAATGATGAATATGATGCATTCGTTCTTTCTACAAGTGATTTAAGTGGTAAAACTTGCACTGTAGAAGATTTAATACCTAATGTTCACAGTCTAGAACCGAATTTCATAGGATTAAAAACTGGAAACATTTACACAAGTGGTTTTCTATCAAATACATTTAGAAAAGTAGATAGCGAATCTCTATTCAATAAAGCAAACGCAATAAAGCTTATTGAGCTAGTTAAAAAGAAAAAGGTAAAAGAATTACTTCATAAATATCTTAATGAAATTGATGAAATTTCAAAAACAGAACGAGGCGTTAGGATTGAAATGGACAACAATTTTTCTTTGATATATTCTTTAAACAAGAAGCCTAGAAAGAAAGCGCTAAAGAGTCTTTCAAAGGCGAGAAAAGATGCATTAATTAATTTGGGTAAATATTGCTTTGAAAATGATGATTACAGTACTTACGTTTCAGAAATCAAGGCATTGAAAAATTATGATAGTCACGAAGAGTATGGTTCGACTCTAAACTTCTTATCATCTAGATTGCAAGAAGAAGACTTATTGCAATTCTTTTCATTAGACTGGAAATCTGAAATAATGGAGCTTGATAGTCTAGTTGAACAATCGATAAGACAGAATTTCGACTTAAAAATCAAATGTGATGTTAGTTCTAGATTCTCTAATCAATCATCAATATCAACTGATGGTTGTTTCAGTAAATTTAAAAGCGATTTAAAGTTATACGATATGGAAATGAAGATATTGGATTCGGGCGGCGATAGCTATATATTCCTTATACACAAGACTGAAAACCATATAGAAGTATCAAGACTATTAGGTGAAAGCAAATTTGAGCAAATAAGTAACGGACTATAATACTATTTGACCAAAGAATGCTTCCTTCATCAGCACTCACGGTATACTTACTATGTTAATTATTTATCATATATGAATTAAAATTTCTAACTTCTTTTCTCGTTTTATTAAGAACAAATATCCACGACAACCAATGAAACGTTACCTACTTATTTTCTTGCTACCATTCTCTTTCATTCATGCGCAAGAAATAGCATTCACAGAACAATCAGGTCAGGTCAATCTTGATTATGAGGTAGGAGCTTATACAGTGACCGACCAACACGGCTTGCTAATAGATTCCATTTTTACTTCAATTAGTACTGAATCATTAATCATCATAAATGGATATGCAGACAACCTTGGCTCACATTCTGCGAATCTGGAATTATCAGAAAACCGAACTAAGCAGATAAGACAATATTTATTGAACAAGGGATTTAATCCTAATAACATTAAAATACAAAATCACGGAGAAAAGTATATATCAGAAAGTGAAACATCTGAATCCATAAAGCAGAAAAACAGAAGAGTTACTATTTCCATAATTAGACCACTTCAAACTAAAGTATTCAAAGGAAGGATTACTACTGAGGATTCCATTACTGGCATCCAGGGTCAAATTACTGTTTATATAAATGGAGATAAGAAAGAATTCTTAACAGACAGTGATGGCCATTTCGATATTGAGTTACCGATAGGAAAGGATATCCAAATAAACTATGCATCAAAAGACCATTTCTCAAAGCTGAATAAAATAAAGCTGACAAATGAATCCAATACTTCGGATATTTTTCAATCATTGAAGAAAATGTCAATGCATCGGAAAGAAAATACAAATCTGGAATTTATACGTGGAAAATCAATTCTAATGAAGGAGTCCGAACCTCAGTTAGATGCCATCTATGACATGATGGATAAGCACCCAAATATCTGTTTGGAAATAGGTGGACATGTGTATGCACGAAAGGAATTTGTTCTCTCAAAAGATTCTGAGAAATTTGGTTTGTCTATAGCTAGGAGTTTAGAGGTATATAATTATCTAAGCAATAGAGGCATCGATGAATCTCGAATGTTTGCCAGAGGCTACGGCAATACCCAACTCCTCTATCCTGATGCCAAGACACATGCAGAAGCCAATGCCAACAGGCGGGTAGAAATCAAAATAGTAGACTGTGACAAAGCATCACAAATAGACAATCCCATTCTCGATAATCTGACATCGTACAGAACGATTGAGGATTTTCCAATGGGAAGAAACTATAGTAAGAACAATATAGAAACAGACTTAATCTCAATAGGTGACGACATGATTAGAAAAATAAATGAGCAGGCTACTAAACTAATCAGAGAAAAGAAAGATCCTACAAAATTTACCTACGTCCAATTATTCAGCATGTATAGAAGTGAAAAATACAAATACCTGAAAAAAGATAGTCCAAAATAAGCATTGACTAATAACCTATGAATATCTTCACTTCCATATACAGGTTACTTTCATTTCAATCAAAAAGAGATGAAATGCTGATGTATAATAAATCCCATTTTATTGTAGGACTAATTGGGACATGGATTGTAGGCATGGGTAGATATTGGGATGATCCGGGGGCTAAACTGCTGCAACATCTTGGGATGGGATCCGTCATTTACATTTTTGTATTAGCGGCTTTGATATGGATTATCATTCTTCCATTCAAAATAGAAAAATGGTCTTACTTTACTGTACTCACTTTTATCAGCCTGACTTCTTTCCCAGCTATCTTCTATGGTATACCTGTAGAGAAGTTTGTATCTATATCTACAGCTAATCTAATCAATGTATGGTTTCTTGCCATCGTAGCTGCGTGGAGACTCATCCTATTATTATATTTTATTAGGAAATTTACGAGATTAGGATTGGGGACGGTCATTGTCATCTCACTTTTACCTATATGTGCGATTATTTCTGCTTTGACAGCCATGAACTTACACAGAGTTGTATTTAATATTATGGGTGGCGTCAGAAACCCAACCGCGCATGATGGAGCTTATAGTGTACTGTTGCTCCTTACAGGGCTATCCATCATTTTGATAGGACCTCTCATTATCGCCTATGGGGTTTCTATTTATAAAAGGAGAAAATGGCTAAGAGAAAATGAAGCATGATTATCCCAAATTTTCACTTCCTTTATAAATGACGTTAGTCAGATATTTTTGGCACCCTCAAGCTTAGTGCTACACTAGTTTCTGAAGTAAATTCTTATATTAATGGTTATAAGACCATTTAATAAATCAGCCAACATGAAATTCCTATCATTCCTTGTACTTAGTATTACTCTTATTCTTTGGGGTTGTAACAATAGTACGACTAGCCATGGAGAAGCCTCACAGAAAAGCAGTTACTTCGATTATTCTAATAGCGATGACCAATTGACAGGAGGCGTCAAGATGATTCCTATCAAGACAGCCCTTGGCACCTTCAATGTATACACGAAGCGCATGGGTAACAATCCTAAAATGCGAGTGCTCCTGCTGCATGGTGGACCTGGTGGTACACATGAGGAGTTTGGCAATTTTGATGGATA
>CAZIMH010000034.1:0-16758 GCA_964540155.1 uncultured Saprospiraceae bacterium | reverse complement strand
ATTCTATATGGGATACTATATGTAGTGCTTAGGAATTTATACCTTGGTGCGATATTGTTCATTAACCCTATTATGAATTTATGCCTCCAGTTCTAAAAAATATATTATCAGTCATTTTGGGCTTTGCTATTGGCTCAGTCGTTAATTCTATGATCATCAAGTATAGTGGTGCCATAATACCCTACCCTGAAGGTTTTGATAATTCTACACCAGAGAAATTGACAGAGACATTTCACCTACTTGAGAACAAGCATATGATTCTTCCTTGGGTTGCCCATGCCTTGGGCACTTTTCTTGGGGCATTTTGGGCAGCCAGATTTTCTGCAAGCAAGCATTACTTCATGGCTATGATAGTAGGTGGCCTATTTTTACTTGGAGGCACATACATGGTTTATTTCCTGAAGATGCAGCCGATGTGGTTTACAATCACGGATTTATTATTAGCTTACTTACCGATGGCTTTTCTAGGATGGAAAATATCAGGTAAGGCAAAAGATACTATTCTGACCAAAGGTGCTATATCAGATCATCTAATTTAATCTTGTCTAGGAGGATTTTATGATTCAATTCTTTGTACACAATATGGATTCTAGCAATGCCCTTCTGCAAGCAGATGAATTTCATCATTGCATTAAGGTATTACGACATCAAGTAGGCGACACCATCCCTATATGCAATGGGAAGGGACTCACAGGCAGCGCACGCATAGATAAAATTGCTAAGCAAGAAGCACACTTGCAGGTTCTAGATGTAACAGAACATGCGGCTAAGGATTATAAATTAACCTTGGTGGTTGCCCCTCCAAAAACCAGAGCCCGATGGGAATGGCTAGTAGAGAAATCAGTCGAAATTGGCGTCACTGATATTATTCCATTAATCACTCAGCGCAGTGAGCGACAAAAGGTCAATCTGGACAGATCCAGAAAAGTCATGAGAAGCGCCGCACTACAGAGCCTGAGGCCCTTCCATCCTGTGATGCATGAATTACAACACTATGATAAGGTGATACCACAAATAACACGGGATCACAAGGCCAACTATATAGCTACCTACCGACTCGAGAATAAAAACTTATACAACCTCAAAGAAAAAAGCACCCATAGTTCTATTCTAGTTGGTCCTGAAGGGGATTTTACTGAGTCTGAAATTAGTGGTGCTATAGAGGGTGGATATATGCCCGTCAATATATCTCAAAATAGACTCAGAACTGAGACGGCAGCCATTGTCGCCTGCACTATATTGGCAAGGATAATCCCCTAAGAAGTAGGTAATAAATCTTTCTTAGTAGTAGCAGCATTAATTAGACTACATTTGTGCCATTATTAACGCCAAGAATCACTACACTTGAGTTCATTTAAAAAGTTGGGATTATCCTCAGAAATCCTTGAAGCACTTAAGGAACTTCAGTTTGAGACACCAACTGACATCCAAAAACAAGCTATTCCTAGACTGCTAGGAGAAGACAGAGATTTCATAGGCTTAGCTCAAACGGGTACAGGAAAAACAGCTGCCTTCGGATTGCCACTACTGGACTTACTAGATCCGTCAGAAAATATGACTCAAGGGCTCATCTTAGCACCTACTAGAGAACTTGGAAAGCAGATAGCTCATCAGCTCACATTGTTTAGCAGTCATATGCCGAAAATCAATGTGCTGGTAGTGTATGGAGGCTCCCCTATCCAGAATCAAATTAAGGCGCTCAAAAAGACGCAACATGTTATTATAGCTACACCAGGAAGGCTCATCGACCTCATCAATAGAAAAGCAGTCAAACTCAATAATCTCAAATATCTTGTCCTAGACGAAGCGGATGAAATGCTCAACATGGGGTTCAAAGATGAGCTGGATGAAATTCTCAGTTATACCCCTGATGAAAAACAGACTTGGCTTTTCTCTGCAACGATGCCATCTGCCATTAGGAAGATTGTCAAAAAATATATGGACGATCCTATTGATGTCCAAATCAAAGCAAAGACCGAGGTCAACGAAAACATAGAGCACCTATACACTATCGTTAAGCAACGGAACAAGATAGAGGCGCTGATGCGATTTCTGGACATCCATGGTCAGATGAGAGGAGTTGTCTTTTGCAGAACACGACGAGATACACAAGAGTTAGCTGAACGGCTACTCCAAAAAGGATACAAGGCAGATGCCCTTCATGGTGACCTGAGTCAAGCCCAAAGGGACAGGGTCATGGGTCGATTCAGAAGTAATGAATTGCAAGTGCTTATAGCGACTGATGTCGCCGCCAGGGGAATCGACGTACAGGATTTGACTCATGTATTTCATTTTAGTCTTCCTGATGAAATTGCCTACTACACTCATCGAAGTGGCAGAACAGCTCGTGCCGGTAAAGAAGGTACGTCTATTGCGTTTATATCTAAGAAGGAGAAATATCGGATTGCTAAGCTCCAAAGGACCTTGAGCATAAGCTTTGAGAAGGTGATGGTTCCAGAAGTAGATCAGATTGCTGAAATCAGACTTACTAACTGGGCGATGGATTTTTCTGAAATAAATCCATTAGGGAAAGTAGACAAGAAACTATCAGATCACGTCCAATTACTTCTAGGTAATATTTCTAAAGAAGACCTGATTTCCAAATTATTGGTTCAGGAACTTGGCAGGCTAAATCTAGGCACCTCAAAGGATTTGAATGAATTCGATGATGGGTCATATGACAAAAAGAAATCTGGCAAGAGCAGGAATCATAGAGATAGACCGAGGAGAGGCCGCAGAGGAAGTCGATCTTTCAACAACCGTGATAGAAAGAAAAATAAAAAGTCTGATAAATTCACAAAGAAAGTTCGCAACTTCAAAAAGAAAAAGAAAGCTAAATAATCGTCTTTTTGCAGCATCTCAGACCTAGCCTGTTCATTAAGTCTCCTTCTTCTAAAGTGAACCATATACAAAAAGGCCAAACCTTAACAACTTAGGAAATTAAATACCTTAAGCTGCTGGCACCCCCAGACATGACCCATATTTTATACCTAACAATAGCATAAAGGCAGGCTTTACAGCTCTAGGTAGTATCTATATACATATCGCCATAGAGACATCATTTACTATTATGTAAGACAACAATTGTGACACGGACGGTATGAAATGACTCTAGCAAGCTACATATTACTCGATAACATATGTATTATCAGCTGTATGCTAGCCAACTAAACAATATATCCCCATTATAAAAGGCTAGTTCTAACAAATCGGCTATATTCAGCCTTAAATGAAGCGCTGCATTAAGAAAAATATATTGGCAGCTATTCTATTCAATGGCATCGTTATACTATTGCTATTGAAAGAGTCATGCTTTAATCCCAAAAAACTTATCTATCTGAATTCATAATCCGAAAAAATGAATCTACCTAAGAAAGTGCTGAATATTCAAATCAGCATGGTTATCATTCTGGTTACTATGTTGTCTTTTTCAGGGCTAGCTCAGATTAATACTTCTGATTGGGATCTCTCAATATCGCAGACTATAACTATCTCTGACCCTTATTTACATCAGCAGCCTACACATTCCAAGCATGTCAAAATTGACGCAAGTCATTTCATAGAAACGCTGAGAACGACAGATGATTTAATATGGTTACCTGACCCTGAAGGAAAAATGATTCAATTCAGACTTCAACGAACACAGCCCTATTCAGATGAAGTAGCAAAATTTTACAACATTCAGACTTTCCATGGATATATGGTTAATAATCCATCTGTCCTATTGGCTTGTGATATTAGCGCTTCTGGTTTTCGTGCAGCGGTCTTACAGCCGAATGATACTTACTACATAGAACCTTCCTCAAAGAGTCGTCAGGATTTACACCAGATATATTATAAAAGAGATATTGCAGAATCAGCGCTAAGGCGTAGTCCACAAAGTCAGGCAGATGCGGCAGTCAATCAGCAGCTTCAAAAGTCTGCACCAAATGATAAAACAACCTTCCGGCTAGGAATGATCACCAGTGGTGAGTATTCTCAGCAATTTGGAGGTGTACCTTACGATCCTACCAATGTACTTAATGCGCTGGCTTCAGGAGTGAATATTGTGAATGCCATTTACCTGAGAGACCTTGGTGTCGAGTTCACTTTAGTGACAACACAGGCCTTAATTTTTCCTGATCCTGCTACAGATCCCTTTGACACTAGCAATCCACGCCAGACCCTTGAAGCTGGTAATGAAACCATGTTAGGTACGCTTGGCATAGCCGGTTTTGATGTAGGACATCTAGTCATTTGGGATAACATAGGTAGTCTGACTACCAACAGTGTCGCTTGCGTAGACTTTCTTAAAGGAGAGGGCTATTCGGGTACGAGTACTAGCATCAATACGCTTTGGATAGATTTCGTCTGCCATAATTTAGGCCATCAATTTGGCGCTCAAAATAATTCTGCTGGCAGAGAATGCGCAGATTCAGTCAATGGCTTTAGATATGAGCCAGGTGCTGGTTCATCTATCATGTCCTCAGTGGCTAATTGTAGTCAGGTATCTTATACTACTCAAGCAGATCCCTATTTCCACTATGCATCTATAGAGGCCATCCAAGCGTACATAGCCACTACCTCCTGTGGAGTGACAACCACGACGAGTAACACCAGCGATCCCCAGGTGGATGCTCAGGCTGATATTATTATACCGATGCAAACACCATTTATACTTGTAGGAAAAGCAACTGATGGTAATGATAGTCTAAGTCAGTTGACCTACGACTGGGAACAGTTTGATGGTCAAAGTCTGCCTACCGTAGGCTTCCCTGACTGTGCTAATCCAGACCAACCACTCTTTAGATATAGACCGCCGACTTCAGATAATTTCAGATACTTCCCAGAGTACAGTGAAATTCTTGTAGGAAACAACAATGGTACTGATTTTGAAAAATTGCCCTGCACAATGAGGCAGATGCTTTTCTCACTGGCAGTAAGAGATAACAATATAGACCATGGAAGAGTCGTACATGACACCATGAGAGTCTTTGTGGCTAACACAGGTCCATTTGAACTTACCTCACCTAATGGTGGAGAACAATTAATAGGAGGCACTAGCACTAGTGTGACATGGAACGAAAATAATACTTCAACACACTGCCCACTTATAGATATACTCATCAGCACAGACAGTGGACTAACGTATACGGTGCTGCAAGACAGCATTCCTAATACTGGAACAGCAACTATCATGCTGCCCACTACAGTGACCACACAAGCAAGATTATTACTGAGATGTCATGTGAGTGGTGGTTTCCAATCTCAAACTACATTTTTTGATATAAGTGATAATGATTTCAGTTTAGATTCTAATATGCTGGTAGATAATGACGGCGATGGATGGGATGTCTCAGATGATTGTGACGACAACGACCCAAATATCAATCCAGGCGCAGATGAAGTATGTAATGGCATAGATGATAATTGTAATCTACTAATAGATGAAAATGATCCTACCCTAGTCAATGCACTTACCTGGCACTTAGATGCTGATGGAGATGGATTCGGCGATGCTGCTATATCTATATTGGTTTGCATCCAGCCGCCAGGATATGTGGCAGATAATACAGACTGTGATGATTCCAATGATCTTGTATTTCCTGGAGCGCCAGAAGTGTGCAATGGA
Organism: uncultured Saprospiraceae bacterium; assembly: GCA_964540155.1. Classification (GTDB taxonomy): domain Bacteria; phylum Bacteroidota; class Bacteroidia; order Chitinophagales; family Saprospiraceae; genus RFSX01. The sequence goes on along the minus strand of CAZIMH010000034.1, from coordinate 11,147 downwards.
ATAGATGACGATTGTGATGGCTTAGTGGATATCCTGGATCCTGATTTAGTGATGGCATTGACTTGGTATATGGACAGTGATGGTGATGGCTTCGGTGATGCCAGTATGTCTATAATGGACTGTGTCCAACCGACAGGTTATGTAGGCAATGACGGAGATTGTGATGACAGCGACCCAGACATCAACCCGGGAGCAGATGAAATATGTAATGGTATAGATGACAACTGCGACAACCTTGTGGATGATAATGATCCGAACCTAGTAGGTAATACGATTTGGTTTTTTGACCAGGATGGTGATCAATTTGGGAACGACTTGAATACTTTAATATCATGTACTCAACCACCTGGCTACATATCTGTGGGAGGTGACTGTAATGATAACAACCAGTTCATAAATCCACTAGCTCAAGAAATATGCAATGGTATAGATGATGACTGCGATGGATTTGTAGACAGTAATGACCCTGATGTGACAGGTACACTTAGTTGGTTTAGAGATTTTGATGGAGATGGTTTTGGAAATGCAGCCATCGTCATTCAGTCTTGTAATGCACCAGCAGGATTCGTCAGCAATAGCACGGATTGCAATGACAACAATAGTTTTATTAATCCCAATGCGCCAGAGATATGTAATGGCATAGATGATGACTGTGATGGATTAGTGGATACAAATGATCCTGATTTATCTGGTGTCCTTGTTTGGTATGGAGACTTTGACGGAGATGGATTCGGCAACATAGGAAATGCGATTATATCCTGTACACAACCCGCAGGATTTGTAGGTAACAATCTGGATTGCAACGACAACAATCCTAATATAAATCCAGATGCGACTGAGACATGCAATGGAATAGATGATGATTGTGATAGTCTAGTGGATGGTGACGACCCAAGTGTCGCCAATGCAGAGACATACTATATAGATAGTGATCAAGACGGCTTTGGCGATGCCAATGACATCGGTGTACTCACTTGTACGCCACCACAGGGACATGTCGCTAATAACTTAGATTGTAATGACAATAATAGTAATATCAATCCTTCTGGTCAGGAAATATGTAATGGCTTGGATGATGATTGTGATGGCTTTGTAGATCAGGCAGATCCTAGCATCACAGGATTGATGGTATGGTTTGCAGATTTGGATGGTGACGGTTTTGGAAATCCGAGCAACAGCGTTCAGGCCTGTATTCAACCTGCTAATTTTGTTTCTAATAATAATGATTGTGACGATGGCAATAATACAATCAGTCCAGCTTCCACTGAACTATGTAATGGAATAGATGATGATTGTGATGGATTGGTAGATGGAAATGACCCCGATTTATCTAGTGCTACTGTTTGGTTTTTTGATGGTGACATGGATGGATTTGGAAATCCTAATAACAACATCATGGCTTGCAGTCAACCGCTGGGATTTGTGGCCAATAATTTAGATTGTGATGATACCCGCTCTACTGTCAATCCTAATAGCCCAGAAATCTGTGGCGGACTAGATGACAATTGCAACGGCCTCATAGATGAAGATGATCCTACACTTACTGGTTCATTGATATGGTTTGCTGATAATGATGGAGATGGCTTCGGTGATAATCTGAATACGACGCTTTCATGTATTCAGCCTCTTGGCTTTGTAGATAATAATTCAGATTGTAATGACATGAATCCACTTGTCAATCCAGCAGGTCAAGAGGTCTGTAATGGATTTGATGATGATTGTGATGGACTGATAGATTCTTCAGATCCAGATAACCAAGGTAACGGCATCTGGTATCTGGACATGGATGGAGATGGATTTGGTAATACAACTATTTTTGAAATATCCTGTATCCAACCATCAGGCTTTGTGTCTATAAATGGAGACTGTGATGACAATAATCCAAATATAAATCCAGGAGCATCTGAAATCTGTAATTCTATAGATGATGACTGCGATGGGTTTTTAGATGGAGATGATCCGAATCTTGTTGGCGGTGCTATATGGTACCAAGATATAGATAATGATGGATGGGGTAATGCTTCAGTGTCTAGAATGGACTGCACGCAGCCATTTGGATTTGTCGCCACAGCTGGTGACTGCGATGATAATAATGGGAGTGTCTTTCCAGGATCTACAGAGGTGTGTAATGGCATAGATGATGATTGTGATAGCTTAGTGGATAGCGCTGACCCAGATTTTACAGGAGCGACCACTTGGTACTTGGATGCAGATGGGGATGGATTTGGAAATGCAAGCAACTCACTACAAGATTGTGTGAGGCCTGCTGGCTATGTAGATAACAACACTGATTGTAATGATGGAAATCCACAAATAAATCCAGGAGCGCCAGAACTGTGTAATGGTATAGATGATGATTGTGATAACTTAGTAGATGGAGATGATCCTGATGTGAGCAGCGCAGTGGTAGTATGGTTTGCAGATTTTGACAGAGATGGTTTTGGAGATGAAAATCAGATGACGGAATCATGTACCCAACCACCAGGTTTTGTCAGTAACAGTACTGATTGTGATGATACCAATGCTATGGTATTTCCTGGTGCCACTGAATTATGCAACGGCATAGATGATGATTGTGATGGATTGCTGGATGATATGGATCCTGATGTCGTGGGCGGTAATGTGAGATGGTTCTTAGACAATGATGGTGATGGCTTCGGAGATGCAAATAACTCTGTGGAATCTTGTACACAACCTGCCGGATACGTGATGGATAATTCAGACTGCGATGATAGTAACTCAAGTATATTCCCTACCGCACAGGAAGTATGTAATGGAAGGGATGATAACTGTAATGGACTAATAGATATAGATGATCCTGACATCTCTGGCGTAGGGCTGTGGTTTGCTGACTTAGATGAGGATGGATTTGGAGACCCGAATAATACAGTGGAAGATTGTACACAACCGCCTGGTTTCACATTTAATAATGAAGATTGTGATGACGACAATCCATTTATCAATCCTGAGGCTCAAGAGATATGTAACGATATAGATGACAACTGTGATGGACTCATAGACGATGAGGATGTGACACTGGTGGATGGAGACACATTTTTCTTTGATTCTGACGGGGATGGATATGGGGATGATATGTTCCCATTGGTTTCATGTAATCCACCTTCAGAGTTTGTCTTATTAGGTGGAGATTGTGACGACACCAATCCAGATATTTTTCCAGGAGCGGAAGAGATTGTAGGCAATGGCATAGATGAAAACTGTGATGGTCTCGACGATACAGTATCTACTAATGACCTGAATGATGAGACACTAGTCCTATTTCCTAATCCATTCACAGAAAGCATTACGCTAGATTCAGAAATACAAGATGTAGTCAATATTAAAATACTAGATATAAGTGGTCGTGCGGTTCTATCAGAAGACAATGTGAATTTACCATACAACGCCACATTCTCAGAAATGGAAAGTGGTACTTACCTGATGATAATTCAAAACCAAAATGGTCAAGAACAAACCATTAGAAAAATTATTAAAATCTAATTTAGTTTTCTCAATCTCAATATAAATCAAGCAAGGCTCCCGCTAAGGAGCCTTGCTTTTTATTTATACACAAAATTTCTAATCTTCCTATTCTACCCTACTCTACTATCAGCATATGCCTAATGGCTTTGCTGTCTCCGAATTCTAATTTATAATAAACCAGACCAGTCGTATTTATATCAGACTTAGATAGTGTCCATGTGTTCAAACCTTTGACACCAGTCCTAGAAATCGTCTTGATAATTTGACCAGTGACATTATATAGTGTCATAGTCACTTCTCCATTTTCTGGCAATTCGAAATCTATGTCCGTCTGATCTGAGAATGGATTCGGTCTATTCTGATATAATTTAATATCACTTGTTTCTTTCGCTGTCAATCGGATATCTCTTGCATTAAGTGATTCCCCAACATACGCCTCTGATCTTAACTGAGAATTCTTAATGCTTAGTTGTTCTGACAACAGCCCATCAGACCCTGCAATTATACTCAGTGTGAATGCAGCACTCTGATCCGATAGACTTAAGTCACCATTATAACTGACAGCGACCTTACTTCCTTGAATACTATAGTTAGCCTCCGTCAATCCTTTGCCATCTAGTCCTAGCACTTCGCCCTCTTCTACGAACAGCTGGATTTGGTATCCTATTACATCAGACACAGAAGAAGCGATAGTAACATCTACTCTCTCACCAGCCTCCACAAAGAGATCATCATATACATAAAGAATATCGTCGTCGTTTCTGAATTCAATTCCCTGGTTCACTGCATTAGGGATAACGGAATTATCCACATCTCCTAACTTAACACCGATGAAATCTGACTCCGTCTTTTGTTCAGATAAATTAATCAACATTATAGAGTCCCTATAAATCCATGGATTATCTATAGTCAACTGCTGGTATGCATCTACAAAAGTCCATGACTGGTCATGACCAAAGTCGTCATTGACACCTAGAATCATTTTACGTAGTGCGACTAAATCTGTACCATTAATACGGTTATCCAGATTGACATCAGCAGCAATCATTTTATAAGGGCTAGACAATCTTTCCTGACCGAGGATATGGCGTTGTATGTGAATAATATCCACTGTATTAAGACCATTCATAATGTCATCACTCTTTTGGCCTTGCAGGAGATAATCATCATGCATCACGACATCATCAAAAGCGTATTCTCCATTTTCATCTGACATAAAATATGATTCGTTCGAACTCGCGTTTGCTATCAAGGAAGTTTCTACTTCTTGAATACTCTCTCCTATTTCAGTATAGAACTTCCCAGATATAATTGTACGTGCACCTACAGGTGTCGTATCATCAGAGACGATTGCATTCACAACACAAAAATTGCTATTACCACATTCATCATGCACATATACACTGACCGTAAGAATTCCATTAAGACCTACATCCTCTCTTGAAAATAATCTACCTGAAGATCCTGTGCTTGCATTCCAACTATCCGCTACACCAGCTTCGAAGTCTGCTTGGGTAGCAGGCGATCCATCTTCAGGGTTATAGTAACCTGTAGCATTAGGTGGTGCCTGCTCAGAGAATGTAAATAATAAGTCATCCTGTGATGAACAATTATCTGTAGCGCCGGCATTGAAATCAATAGCCCATAAAGCAAAAGTGCCGTCTTCATCTATGGAGGTAGATACAGAATTACAATAGACAGTTGGCGCTGTCGTATCAGACACTGTGAAGGTGCTCTGAGCACTACCCTCATTACCGCAATTATCAGTCACGGCTATCGATATACTGTGCCCAGATTTTGTAACAGGTACCCTGTTCAATTCTAACTGGATCGTATCTCCAGAGAAAGAGCTTTCTATCTGAGTCACATCTACAAACCCATCATTATCAAAATCTACCGTTATCAGCCAGCTTAACTCTCCCGTAGGACAACCATCATCATCTGAAGCAGACAGAGGGATGGAAACAAAATCCAGCGTGCATGCATCAGACAATATATCGAAGGTCATATTCTGAGGAATATTCACTGTAGGACTATTCGTATCTACTACTTCTATTTTCTGTGTATTGGTGAATCTACCTTGTGCGCCATCCGTTCTGTCAAAAGTGCACCAATCTATTATGGTCCATACATTTTCTATCGTGAAACAAACGCCTCCAACATTATCCAATGTATCTGAAGTGACATTGATACTTACATGTCCACACACAACGTCATCAAAGGTCGGTGGCTCTAATTCAAAGCCTGCACAACCGACAGTCATATCAGTTGGCCATACTATAGATCCTGGATTAAACTGATCAGGCTCTACTACAAAATACTGTGTGCATATCACGCTACCCTCACTTTCGAATTCACGAACAAGTGCACCAAAACCACAACTTTCATCATATGGCGGAATCATATCAGGAATCCCATCTCCATTTATATCAAACGTAGGATCAGCATTAGCAGGCTTGCTGGCAGGGACCGTAGAATTCAATACCTCATTATTATTGATACCTAGATTTACATCTCCACAAATTCCTGTACGAGCAGGCATACCTGTTACAGAAAGGTCATCTAAGAATCCTTCATTGAATTGGTTACAACTTATGATCATGCCATCTGGACAAGTCGTTTCATCAGATGATCTATCTTGAAGTACGACCATGGATCTGACAACATTTGTATTACCACAATCATCCGTAACTAATAATTCTACTTCGATTTCTGCAAATCCTTCAGGACCCATATCCTCACAGCAGAAGTGTACAAATGGACCGAATTCATCATCAGTCCTATCACAGTGGTCATCCATTCTTCTGATATCCAAAGTCACTTCACTACAATTGTCAAAAGAGCCATTATCTATACTTTCTGCGCTTACTAAGGCAAAGGCCTCTGTAGCCCCAGCAGCGTATACAGGTACCGTTATGTATTCTACGGCTATGGCATTAGGTGAGGTATTATCTTTTATAGTTATCTCTAAAGTTGCCTCAGACTGATTACCACAGCAATCTGTTGCGCTATAGAAAATCTGGTGTGTACCTGCTTCTAATCCTACGGCAGTAAATCCACTTAAGGCATCTCCAATAATCGTATGATCTCCTGAAGTACCGTCTACATTGTAGGTTACATTAGTGTCACAGTTATCATTCAAACGACTAGGAGCGGGTAAAGCAAAATCTAAGGTACAAAACCCTGCTTGTGTAGATTCTGTAATACTTCCAGACAAGCTTAACATTGGTGCTTGACTGTCATCTAAGGCAATAACCTGTAGATGATTTTGAACCTCAGAAGTACACCAATCTAATAGCGTCCAGGATCTAAATATTTTTCCTCCACTTACACATCCAGGTGAGCAGTTAGAGCCACTACTGGCAGAATCTGAGAATATGCTATTGACATTACAAAGGTTCTCTTCTATGCTGACAGGTCTGTCATCAATATAAATATGAGGGTAGGCAAATCCGACCCCTAAGCTAGAGGCTATGTCTGCTGGAGATGTACCGTCATTACAATCGACAGACACAGTTGTGCTTGGCAGATATACAGTATTGTTAACCGGATTATCTATCACCCCTTCTGTGGCAATTATGCTAGAGAGGTTCAATGGCTCGAACAAGTATTCTCTTGTACAAGTAATGACATCTGTCTGCGTACCACCTAGAGCTGTAAAGGTTACAGTCCATGTTCTTCGTAGAGTACTTCCTCTACATAATCCTAAATCAGATAAGTCATCTTCAAAAGTGACAGACTCTACTTCAAAATTCTGACAATTATCTTCTATACTTCCATTGACAAAATCATCTATGTCGCTAGGTAAGTTTTGGCCTTCTAACAAGGTCACATCATAACAAGAAAAGATACACTCCGGTGCAAAATTTCCATTGCCCAACCCTCCTACCGGACAGTCACATTCCAATTCTGGCGGTGTCTTATCTTCTAAGGTCACATTACCCCAACAAGTCTCATTAGAGCATAGGTGGGTAACAGTATACACTAATTGCTGGCCAATAAAGTTGTTGACATTATCACCAGTGTCTGAGGTTTCATTTCTTATATCTATTACAGTACCATCAGGGGCTGTCATCGTGATCGTAAATTCTTCAGGACTAGAAACTTGGTTTTCTATCAACTGATCGATGGACAATAGACTGGCATCGCAGGCTGGCCCTAGGGTCACATTAATGTCGTCATTACAAGCCAGTGAAGATATGTCTGCAGAACAATCCACCTCGTAGGTTGCAGGTCCACATACAGTATAACAGTCATCTTCAAAAGGGGCAGACCCATTGATTAAAGCTGTAAGATCTACTGGCGCTCCTGGACTAAGCAAGGCAGAAACATTTGCCGCCTGATCAGATTTAAAATTAAGCGCAAAAACATAGTAGGTGTCTTCTGCCAAGCTGGCAAACAAGCCAACAGGGTTAGCCGTTATAATATTAGTGTTACCTGAACTCACATCAGTCAGTAGGTACCACTGCAAAAAGTCACTGCTGCCACCTGACATAAATGTGCCTGGCTGAGCTTGTGAGAAAATTGTCCCACCACTATCATCTATAGCTGCATCTGTACAAATGCAATTCACATAGTCATTATCAGCTGCCCCATTACCATTTATGTCAGTACAGAAAGTTTCTACAACTTCCACTGTTGTCATACAACTACCTAACAAATTATCAGTAACTGTAACAGACTGAACCGCATTGCCATTCAATGAATGCGCGAACGGTCCAAAAACCAAGGCAGCGCCAGCATAACTCTGAGAGTTACTTCCTACTGAGACATTGAAATCATTGGAGCCAGTACCACCTGTTACAGCTGTTACCTCTACATAATAAGATCGCTCCATAAAACTATTATTGACATCAGAACAGATAGCCACAGCCTCTACTATGATATCATTGCATACAGGAGCTGGACAAGCAGCATTAGGAAACGGAGTAGCTGCAGTAGCATTGCTCGTTTCTCCGTCCAGTGCATTAGGTCCACTGTACATCCAATTATTATCGAATATGGTACCGCTCGCCATTTGGTCAGTGGAAACAGCCCAGCCATCTAAGTACTCCCATATCTCCCCAGTGCCATCAGTATTTATATCTCCAAATACATCTTCTACAGTGCCACTACAGAATAACTCTACGGCATCGTCACCGTTGATATTTGCAACAGCATCTACAAAATCAGGATCACAACCGAAAAAGTTATTAAACTCCACGGTCTCTGTTGCTACCGTTATACAATTACCTGCAGGAAGCGGCATCACAGGAAAAGAAAATTCTTCTCCGTCTGAGCCACCACCGTTGTTAGCAGAACCTATCCCATAGATACTAAGGTCAGCGATATCAGCATTAGCGCAGATTTGAATCATTTTAGGTATTCCTCCCATTAGTGGACCATCCACTACACCGGCTATATAAGCATTCCCACATTGGGCAGACATACTACCATGTAATAGTATTATGCTGAAGAAAATTGTTGTCTTTAGAATTCCTTGAATTTTAGTCATGGTATTCGTTTCAGAAATGAATGAGAATATATTTTGTGTTGTCATTTTTCTATGAAATTGGTTCTAAATAATTATCGACTTCCAGTCCATGGGAAAGTGCCACAGTTAGGACATTCTATAGTGATTGTAAAAGGTACTCTTGTAATACAAGTACCTGAACCTATTAGTGCTATCTCTCCTCTAAATACACCATCAGTAATGCCGGATGGAATCACATAATCAGTAGGCATTGGTTGACTTAAATCTATAAAGTCTGTGAATCCAGCAGCGAGGGCATCGTCATCAAAGAAAATCTGTATATGCTCTACCATACCTAGGGTAATCTGCAAATTAATTGGTGCTGATTCGGTGCCCTTACAAACTTGAGGACTGTCTACAGACCCTGCTAGGAATGGGCACACCTGGAGCAGTGCCATATCAAAATCGTCTTGATCCATCTGGGCATCTACTCCCCCATTAGAGCCATCAGCTATATTGTTGTCTATTTCACCTGAACCTCCACCGGTTGTTGTCAGAGGATCATCCTCATCTACAATGGGAATCATGCCGTCTTCATCTCTTGATGCTGCTGTAATTTCAGCCGTATTAAGTAAGCTCAAGCCAGCAGAACTAGCACTTACTGTAAGTGTTATCGTTATGGGTAAGGTCTCACCTGGATTCAATGGTGTAGAAGTGGCCACTGAAGCAGTGATGGTGTTTCCTCCAGTTGTATTTGGATTATTAGCAAAGGCATTAAGCGTATTATCTAATGCGACGAAATCAAGCCCCGCAGGTAAATAATCTTGAACGACAATATTATAAATGGGGTCAGTTCCTTGGTTAATTACACTAATAGTAAAATTCACTTTGTCACCTACGTTTACAAAACCAGTCGCATTAACTACTTTCTGTATCGCAACATCATCTATTCTGCACACACAATCTACAGTGTACGCCGCTACGCCACAACCAACTGCACATACATCTGACGGTATTTCAAAAGTCTCTCCCTCAGCAGGAAGCGCAGCCAAAAATGACATCAGATCATCTATGCCTACATTAATAGGATAGACTTCATAGTCATCATTTGTAAGATTCGTAAAGAGTCCCGTATTATTAACTGCACTTACCTCGCCATCTGAATCGACTAGAACATATACCATAACGGATGTATCCGCTCCAAAACTTCCAGGGGCAACTTGTGCTAAGATGGTTCCTGGTATATCTTCCTCACAATCACAAGATGGACCTGAGGCATGCAAGCCATTATCGGTTGTATATCCGCACAGGACTTCTGATATCGTTAATGAGCCTTCACAATCAGCGCCTTCATTAAAATACACTAAATCAATAGTCGTCGTGCCAGTTCCTGAATGATCGAATGGCCCCAAATAGAAAGTGCCTACCGCATCAAAAAGATACTCACGTGTACCCGTACTTACGTTTACTCCATTAGAGAATTCACTACTAGATCCCAAGTCAGATAACTCTACCCTAATGAAATATTCATCTTGGTCAGCGTCATTGCCATCTGCATCTGTACAAGTGGCGACTGCAGTCAATTCAGGTAAAATGCACAGCTCAGAACAACTTTCTGGTGCCACGCCAATGCTGGCACTGAAGCTACAACTCCATGTTCCATTAATCTCTATAAAGACATTAACAGGCTGTCCATCTGCTGGAAAAGTCAAACCGGTTATCGTTTGAGAACCAGGGTCTAAGCTGTCTATGCTAATAGAAATGAAGTCATTTATTGTGCTTATAATGAGATTACCAGAAGGTGGTAAATCAATATAACTTATTTCTATATCTGCAGTAAAAAAGTCATTGAATTCATCGAGATCATCATCACCATTCACACAAGCTGACATTTCAATAATAGATACATCTGTTATAATACAAGTAGGACATTCTCCTGGCGTTGTCACGACCATCCCGAGGGGTCCAATAACTGATGCATCCTCGTCACACTGACAACGGGTCAGGATAGTACGAGATTCGTCTTGCGTATATGTGGGTACTTCTGTTGTAAATGCCGCAAAATTATCTGAGTAAAACAGAGTCGACCCAGCTGGGCAAGGACTTGGAGAAAGTGGAAATACCTCACCGCCTGAAGGTGTGCCACCCGGAGTATCGCAGCTACTATCCATTAAGTTGACTTCCATATCCGATACAGTCAGCATACTCAAGT
>CAZIMH010000033.1:0-16843 GCA_964540155.1 uncultured Saprospiraceae bacterium | reverse complement strand
AAGTAATAAAGAGCTAGATAAAATTGAAGCCCAGTATAGCCTACAACCCTGCAATTATCATTATCACAAAATGGCCGTAAGTAAGTTCTTTGCTAATAGCAGGCTCGTAGATAAAACAGAAATGGAGTCCTATTACCAAAAGATGTTGGCCACCTATGACTGTAAAAATAGAATCACCAATTATGAAAAATGGTTATCCTACTATGAAGAACTAAATGAAGAATTCGACAAAGCAATTACATTGCTAAATAAAGCCAGAGAATTCGAAAATAGTATCCCCTTTACCTCTGATGGACAATTAGAATCCATCCAATATATTCAAAGTATCTTATTTGAATTATCAGAACAATATACTCAAGCACTTAATGTTTATTATGGCCCTAATAAAGAAGCGTACAGTTATCAGGCACTGATAGAGGAGTATAATGTTAAAAATTCATGGATAGTACTCGAACGGTTTGCCTCTATACATCATAGCAGATGGAAATATCAAAAAGACGAAAAAGATCTCTATGCCACAATAGCAATACTAAATAAAGCTGAGGAGATCGCAAATACACTTACAGGTACAATTGAAGAATCCACTCTGCTTTCCTATAAGTACTACCAAAATAAAATTTATGAGACCTTAGCAAAAGCCAACTATGAATTGTACAATATTACTCGAGAACCAAAACATAAGCAGGCAGCAATCCAGGCATTATCCAAAAGAAAAAATTTGCTTATGATTACCGAAATACTATTCAAGAAAACAGAAAATAAAATTCCGATCAAGATAAAGAAGAGAAAGAATGGTATTCAAAAAAAAGTATCAGACATTATCCAGTATCATGACTACAATCACTCAGATTTATTGAAGCTCCAACTAGAACTGATTGAACTAAATAAAGTGATAAAACAACACCAACCAGGAGATACAGATCACTATAAACTAAATAAGAGAATTAATATAGAAGACATCCAGTTACATCTAGCTGACAAGAGTGTGGTCAATTACAGCTTGATACAAAACGAGTTATTCATTGTATTAATGTCAAAAAAAAATCATCAAATATTTAGGATACTTCTCACTGAGGATGATAAAACGAATCTAAATACTCTAGCTGAACTTCAAAAGGAACCTGAACTCAATATGGGCGAATATAATACACTTGCCCATGAATGCTACAAGTTACTATTCCCACAAGAACTAAAAATTCAACTTGGTGAGCATATAATTCTAGTGCCTGATGGCCCATTAAATTACCTCAGTTTTGATGCCTTGGTTACAGAACATGATAGCCTCAACACTCCATCATTCTTGATCTATAAGCATGAGATAACGACGCTACCTACAGAACAATTAATCCCTTTCATAGAGAAGACAAATGATACTAAAGGTGCGGATATATTTTGCTTCTCAGATGATACTTCTATACGCCAAAACACTAAGAAAAGACTATCTGAACTACCGTGGGCTATCTATGAAACCCAATCTGTCGCAGAGGCCATACCTAAGAGCAGCCTCTATAAGGGCAAAGAAGCGACTGTCTCACAACTTCTGCACAGCTTAAGAGAATCTAATAAACTTGTACACATCGCCACTCATGGTGTCAGTTCCTCCAACTCAAGATATGACGTCAAACTATACCTGCGAAATAATGATTATACCTTAGATAGCATCTATGGTCATGAATTTCTAGATATTGATATTGACGCAGAGCTTATTGTGCTCACCTCTTGCCAATCTGGAACAGGTGCACAAAACTTCAGCGAAGGTGTATATGATCTTAAAAGATACATGCTGGCTCAAGGCGCCAAAGAAGTAGTGGTATCTCTCTGGGACTTAGACGACCAATCAACCTATAAGATTATACAATCATTCTATAATCAAAGTATTCCTAATCTAAGAACCGCTAAATTGAATTATCTAGAGACTAACCCAGACAAAAGTATGCCTTATTTCTGGGCTGGTCTCCAGTAATATCTAGCATTTAGGAAAGGAAGCGTACTTATGATAGACTATGCTATCTTCTTTGTATATCGTTAAGTCGGTTAGTACGATTGCTTTTTTATTTTCAATAGTTATTATATATGGTTTATTATCAAATCCTGATTCTACGCTAAAATCTTCAGCAATTTTTATAATAGCCTTTTCTTCATTCTTACTAATTCTGTAGTAGGTATCCACTATATCACAAGTTATATTTCCCTCATTATCTTTTGCATGCAGATTCATAGGTTGTACCATGAACTTAGTATCATTAAATTTAAACGTAGTCAAAAAAAATTCTCCATTTATACTTCCCTGTGCTAATTTTGGACTACAGCCTTCAAGACCTCGCCAAGCAGCCTCTAGAGGAAAACAGGTTTTGTCTTTAGTCTTAAGCAACAATCTCTTAATTCTCTTTATTCTCCGTCCTTTGTTTACAAAATGTTCGAATGCATGTACTTTTAATGCCTTAAAGCTTTTAGATAATTTATTGCTCAGCTCATCTCCTTCTATGCAATAAAATACTTCATCACTGTCTTTAACCTTGACTTTAAAATAATCATTGTCGCCAAAAGCAACTGGTTCACCTTTCTTTAATTGCATTTCCGAGCTTGCGAATGTATGCTGGTGGTTTTCCTTTTTTTTCTTCTTTTTCATTGTGGTTTTTTAAATGTATTAAAAGTGTTTATATCCAATAATTTTTGTGACTTCTCCACTTCTCCTACAAAGTGATAACTCACCCCCAAATAATACAGTGCTAACGTATCATTCTCTTCTTCCCACAAATCCTCTAGCAAAGGAATCGCTTCCTCAAATTCTCGCAATACAAATAGATCATAAGCTTTTTCCTTATCCACATTGGGAACTGGTATTGCTGATCTAGTTCTGTCATGTCTTACATATTCACTAAACTCAGCCATCGGTGGTTTTTCAAGACTTTTCTCTGGCATAGCTCCTACTAAGTACCAGAGTAATCCGGTAATGCCCAGTAAGAGAGCACCAATCCAAATCCAAGATGATGAAGACCTCCGAGCAGAATCCGAAATATTCTGAGTTACGGAATCCGATTCTAGATTCTGGAGCATCTTTAACTTGTCTTCTAGATCATCCGCTTTTAAACCTAGTTGTATAGATCTTAGATCCATATACGTAGCCCTAAATGCCTGATCATTCTCTATCCGATCCGTTATATCAGATCGTTCTTGTGCAGTCATTTCGTGTCGCAGATAGCGATTAATCATTTCTATGTCTTGATGCTCGTCCATTACTTTAACTGCCCTTTATTAGATTTCATCATGGATTGTAACCTTTTGATGCACTTATATTTCTGATTTTTTGTTGTATCCGTATTCTTATACGCCATTTCCTCTGTTATTTCAGTGATAGACTTTTGGCTTAAGTAGAAAAGACTGACGAGCTTCTTACAGGGGTCTCCTATTTTATTGAGCAATTGCATCGCTGATTCTATTTTATCTTCAAGGAGATGCTTATGAGCAATCCCGTCTTCATCTGAAGTGAGGTAATCTATCATGACTTGCTTTGTATTCCCTTGCCGAAGATCTTTCTGTCGCCGACGACAAAGTTCTAATGCTTTATTACGTGCTATCGAAAAGAGGTAAGTATTAACTGAACTAGATAAAGTCTTTAATTTTCCAGAAATGACATTCTCATAGAGTATGACTACCGATAGCTGAAAAACCTCAATAGCGTCTTCGTGTGGGAGATTATAATTTTTTTTCAACCACGCTAAGCAAGGAAGCTTGTGCTCATTGTACAAGGTACTTAATGCAGAATTAGAGTTTTGCTTAATTGCTTTTATCCAGTTCAAACGAGGGTGTTATTTATAATACATTGTAATATAATAATATGACGTGAACTTATAAGGCTATAATATTCTCATACTTAATAAAGTGGTTCTCACCTAACACAAAAAAAGCCAGACCCGTTTGGATCTGGCAATTCTACAATAGTATACTTTTTATATTAATCTACGCCGTAGCAGCACCTCCTATCATATTGACATCCATCGTCGGGTATGGTATACCGATACCTTGCTTATCAAATTCTTTCTTCACATGCTCTTGCATATAAAATAACGTGTCCCAGTAATGCTCACTCTTACAGAATGGTCTCGTGTTTAGGTTCACTGAACTATCACCAAGTTCTCCTACCACCACACCTTGTGCTGGGGCATCCAGGATATAAGGACAACTTTCTCCTACCTGAAGAATAACGTCTCTTGCCTTGTCTATATCATCGCTATAGCCGATTCCAAATGTAAGCTCTACACCTACTTCTCCTTGTCCAGATATGTTAGTGATATCATTGCCAGTAACATTGCTATTAGCAATAATTATTCTCTGATTATCTAAGGTCTTCAGCGTAGTATTAAAGGCGTTAATAGCATCTACTGTACCCACAGTAGCGCCTCCACCTATTTTCACTAAATCTCCTACCTTAAATGGCTTAAATATCATCAGCATCACCCCTGCAGCAGCGTGGCCTAACGTTCCGTTAAGCGCCATACCTATACCAACCATCAATGCACTAAAAATGGCAACAAATGAGGTGACATTTATTCCAAACATTGCCGCCACTGAAAGTAGTAGCATAATTTTCAAACCAATATTTAATAACGAGGCGACAAACTTACTGAGTGTCTCATCCATGCCAGAATGTGATATGCCTTTCTCTGCCACACCTACAATTCTCTTTATAATCCATGACCCTATGATGAGTGTGACAATCGCTAATGCGACCTTAGGGGCATATTCTATTGCCATACTGATACCTTTCTCAGTATAACCAGCTACTGCTGAAACATTTTCTTCCATTTAATTTTAAGTTTGGATTTGGAAATATAAGTGTAAAAGTCTGATCTTTTATCAGACATTCCATAATTATGACCTTATTAATTGTAAAAAAAATAGATTAAGACTCTCTTTTGGTACAGGAACTTGAAAAATTAAGAAAATACTGTGTCTATCAGGACAGATGTCATTCAGAAGTGAGGTCCAAACTGTTGTCTATAAAAGTATATGGAGATGAGCTGGAGGAGATAATATCCATTCTTATCAGTGAGGGATTCTTGAATGAAGAAAGATTTGCACGTTCTTACTGTCGAGGAAAATTCAGAATTAAAAAATGGGGCCGACAAAAAATTCGAAAAAATTTAATCTTCAAAAGAGTATCTGAATATTGTATAAGAAAAGGAATGGAAGAGATAAATGAAGAAGAATATCTCACTGCCTTGAATGAAACACTTCTAAAAGCTATGTATAAATACTCCTCGTTTTCTCAAGCGATACAAAAGGATAAGGCTATCAAATATACTGCTTCTAGAGGGTACGAATTACCACTCATATTCAATGCCATAAGAGAGATAGAACTAGACCCAAACCCTTAGTAATCGTGAGATTACCTTCTTACTAGCACAAATTGTTGATCACAACCATTATCCGGAATATTTAATACAAGGTTGTCATCCTCTAGGCTGAAAGCCAGTGGTTCGGAAAATTGTAACAATCCAGTTTCATTGCTCTCATTAAGTGTATAGGAAGCCATTGCAGACTCTAATGAACTGACATCATCACCTGACTCTATAATCGCCTCTTCTGTCGTGAAGGTTATAGTCAGGTTGCATAGCACATCTGTCAATGTAGCTAATGGCACACAGTTATTACCATCTACAGTAGTAAGGGGAGAAAGATTCTCGTCTCTAATACAATTAAATATTTCACTAGACTGTAGAACCCATGTGCCCAATATTCTTTCTGAAAAAGCATCTTCACCGCAAGACCAAAAGACAGATATTATAAGCGTGAAGAGGAAGAGCTTTAAAGACTTCATAGCTGATTATTTAGTTATCACAATGTAACAAAAAAAAGCCCAGACTACAATCGTCTGAGCTTTCGTGATCTTATTTTAAAATCTCAATATTTTCTATTAATTCAGATAGCCCCTCCTGAAAATAATGCCTTTTTTCGCATCATATCCTGGCTTGACGCCTCTGTGCATAAGCGCTTGTTTGTAGTCAAAGACTCTACTGTCTATAATGTAAATCTTACAGCCTATTGCCTTATTCAACTCTTCATGACTATTCCTCCATAAATAGGCTAGCTCCTGGGCCGTGGTATTAAAATCTTTTGGCCACTTTTTGCTAATTACAATTTCAAGGGTGAATATGCCATTAGAAAAGTTAATCAGTTTCGAAGAAAGCCCATATCCAACCCGATAATACATATCGGTTTCCATAAAGTGCTTTCGATTGATTTCTTCTATATTCATAGCATATTTGAGGGTACACAAACTATGCCATAAAGCGGGTGATATAAGGAGCCTAAATAATATGTTTCATAAGCTCAAACCCCTTATTTTACTTGGTTTATTCGGCTTGGTAGAAGTTGTATTTTGGTAATGCGTTATCTATAAGGTATTGAAATAGTAGGCCTTATGGTCTAACTATCTATGGGCATCTGATTATATTAGCCTGAAAATGAAACGACAATAAAATGGAAGAATTAGGAGGTGTATTAATCTTAGGGATTTTAGCACAATGGGTCGCTTGGCGTATAAAAGTGCCGGCTATCCTACCTTTGCTGATCATAGGCTTAGTCGTAGGTCCGTTTTCTACCTTCTGGACAGCAGACGGACTCAAGCTTTTGGACCCCGTCTGGAATGAAAAGCTAGGTCATGGTCTATTTCCCAAGGAGCATTTATTTCACTTTGTAGAGTTAGCTATTGGTCTAATCTTATTTGAAGGAGGACTGAGCTTGCAACGTGACGAGCTAAAAGGCGTGGGACCCTCTATAATCAATCTGATTACCCTAGGCTCCTTAGTGACCTTTGTAGGTGGCGCCATACTAGCCCACTTTATCATGGATTTAGACTGGGCTATGTCATTTTTGTTTGCAGGGCTGATTATCGTAACTGGCCCTACAGTGATAGGACCTATCCTTAGAAATCTGCCACTTAAGCGAAACATATCAGCCATCCTTAAATGGGAAGGCATCTTGATAGATCCCATTGGGGCTTTGGTCGCGGTGTTGATGTATGAATTTATACACATCTCTCACAGTACAGAATTCGGCGGTGGCGGTGCCTTTACTGGAGATGCATTTAAGCATTTCTTATTGATTGCTCTAGTAGGTACAGCGCTTGGTTTCTTCTTAGCTCATTTGTTGCGCATATTTCTTCAGCGGCATTGGGTCCCTCACTATCTATTGACTGTATTCACATTGGCTTTTGTACTAGCCGCCTTTGTAGGTAGTCATAATCTGGTGCCTGACTCTGGTCTATTAACTGTAGTGGTATTAGGTATGGTAGTGGGTAATATGGAGATGCCCCATAAAAACGAAATCATCTATTTTGGAGAGTCTATAAGTATCTTATTGATAGCCGTCCTATTTATACTTCTATCTGCTAGTATGGACATTAAAGACCTTGAGTTACTGCTAGACTGGAGAGTAGGCGTTCTATTTGCTGCTATCATCTTTGTCCTTAGACCAATTGGCGTCTTTCTCAGTACTATGAAATCCAGCTTGACCACTAACGAAAAACTATTTATCAGTTGGGTAGGTCCTAGAGGGATTGTGGCCGCAGGTATTGCCTCTCTATTTGGAAGCAAATTGGCCGCAGATGGAATAGCAGGAGCAGAATATATCACACCACTCGTCTTTATGGTAGTGCTAGGCACGGTTATACTCAATGCCACAGGAGCAGGTATCATCGCCAAATTGTTAGGCGTTCTTCTGGAGAAAAGTAATGGTATACTAATGGTGGGTGCTCACAGAGCTAGTCGACTAATAGCAAAGTATCTAAAGGACAATGGAAAACATGTGATACTTATAGATAGTAACACTGGTAACATAGATAAGGCACATGAGGAAGGCATAGATGCCTATACGGTGGATATATACAAAGATGACTTAAGAAATAATGCGGACCTCAATGATGTCGGCATTCTTATGGCTATGACGGGAAGCGCAGAGGTAAATCAGTATACCCTGGATAATCTAACTAAGGATTTTGGAGAGAATGGCGCTTTCAGGTTAACCTCAGTCAATGAGTTACAGAATCCAGACACCGCGGCTGATGATAATCTATTTTCTAAAAATGATGACTTTATCAATTTACTTGAAGTTGCTAGGGACTATCCTTCCATTTCAGAACTAGAAATAAACAGCGCAGAAGAGCTCAGCAATATATTGACCCAGATAAACGAACAAGAGAAAGCGATTCCTTTATTTATCAAGAGAGAGGAGTCGGGAGAATTTGATATCGTATTATCTGGCATAGGAATTCAGGAATTGAAATTTGCTGAAGGAGACAAGCTCATCTTCTTAGGAAAATTTAATAAACCCGTAGAGACTGTCTAAGCAAATGAAAGTCCGGACGCTGCTCATAATGTTATGTTGGAACTTAGGTTACTTTCTATGTGCAGCGCAAAATGATAATTGTAGTCAGTTAGGTGTATGGGTGTGGCATATAGAACAAACAGGGATGACCCATGCCCAGTTAGCAATTAACCTAAGCAATAGGGGTATACAAAGGGCCTATGTTAAGGTAGCCGATGGCACCAACAACCCTGACAATTGGCCTGAAGTTGCAGATAGACAATTGGTGTCAGATTACAAGGACCAAGATATTAGCATCTGGGGTTGGTCGTACAACTATCCTACCTCAGATTTTAATCTACAAGCAGAAGCCCTATATCAGGCGGCGGCTACAGGTTATGATGGATTTGTAGTAGACGTAGAAATGGAGTTTGATAATAAGCCTCAGGCCCTAGATGACTTGTTTTCTGCCTTTTATGAAGCAAAATTGAGGGCTATCGCAGATGGTCATACGACTGCTGACTTCCAGCTTTATTGCACCACTTGGGGTAACCCAAAAGATCATTTATTCAGTATATCTTCTATAGATCCATATGTGGATGGCTTTATGCCACAGACTTATGTAGAATTTTGGGGGCCTTCATTTGTCAATGATATTACCTTCTGGATAGATGAAGGGAATAATGAATATGCAGAGCTAGGGGCGACAAAACCTGTCCATCATATCGTATCCACCGTAACAGGTGTGATGACATCAGACCTCATAGATGAGTTTATAGAAGCCTCCGGGGCAGAGACCAGCATATGGAGAGTGCCTGGCTCTTCAGTGCCAATTTCAGTGTGGGAAGATTGGAATGAGGTGAATTGGTCTCGTAACTTTTGTACACCTTCTTCTACAAACAGTATTCTAACCCAAGAGAAGATTACAACTTACCCCAATCCTACCTCTGGCTTGCTGTATCTTAATCGTCCTGTCAGTAGATATATAATTTCGAATCTTATCGGGAGAGCTGTTTTGAAGTCAGAACAAATGAATGACATCATCGATTTGTCCTCATTGCCATCAGGATTATATCTATTACAGATTAATGGTCATCAGAGTATAAAGATCATAAAGCAATAAAAAAAGCCATGCCAATGAGGCACAGCTTTTGATTTTTATTGTCAATAATCGCAGTTATTACTCTTTCGTGAGTCTGATAACTTTGATTGTTTCTTGTTTTCTGTCTAGAAGTCTTACCAAGTAAAATCCGTTCTCTAACTGAGACACATCATGTACTTTACCTGCTCTATGACTATCTGAATATATGTTCTTACCTACAATGTTGAAAATAGAGACTGTAGCAATGTTTTCATCATTATCTACTTGAAATCTATCTACAGTTGGGTTTGGATATAATACCAATCCTTTGCTATATCCTTCAGAAGTCGTACTTGAAGAAGATTCTGCTTGAAATGTGATTACAGCTTCTTCTATAACTTCTGTCTCATTAGAATCACATTCTCTTATCAATCTAAAGACTACATCATGCTCTCCTGCAACATCGTTAGCTCTAACTTCCACTTTAAACCATGAAATGGACTCTCCTGTTTCCATGATGTTCACCCCACTGCAAGGTGCAGATTCAGTACCATCAGGATAACACAAATTAGCATCACAAATAGAGAATACCCATTCTCTAGGCACATCTGGTCCTTTTTGAATATCCCAATAAAATCTTGCTTGATCTTGTCCTATGTTCGTGACATTGAACTCATATTTGATATCTCCAGTAGAAGGGCCTACCACTTTTACCTCAGTGGCCATCTCCAGCTCTTGGCCGAATAGTGCTCCACTTAGCAAAGTGATAAAGACTATTTTACTAAAAATTTTCATAGAGTTCTTATACTTTACAAATATAGGACAATAAAAACTGAGTTTCCCCTTTATATAGCGTTAAGTTATTCCTATATAAGTCTAATAAATCCTTAATTCTATTAAAGCCGACAAGTAATAGACATTCGTCAGCGTATAATTTACACTATTTCATTCACTTAACAATGCTGATTCTCCGCGCCAATACTCCATCTAAGTGCCTGATTATCAACGTGTAACTTCCTGATTGCAACCCTTCTGCATCCATTTCGACATCTATTAGACCACTTATGGGTTCAACAGACTTTTCGAGGACAAGTTGACTAGACATATTATAAATTTCAATAATGTATTTTTCACTGGCCAGTCCCTCAGCATTCAAGTGCAGATTTTTAGAGGCCGGATTTGGATAAATTTCCACGTTTACATCCGAAAGTTGATCCGATGTAGCACTAACGAAATTTAGAAAATCTTCCTCTGCTGCCACAATCTCTCCTGTCTCTGCATCTACTACAAATGCCACTAACATTATGTTTCTCTCTACAAAGACCGAAGGCAAAATATAGTCTACCACAAATGAGGTAGATTCCCCTAAATTAAGCGTTTCGAAGGACCCAATAATCCCATCAAATCCGCCTACTACATCCCTTACGACATCATTGTATATAATTTGCTCAGCAGGAATGGGATCTGGGCTTCGCTGCCAATCTACCCCATCTATGCCTACTAATGGCACATCAAAAGCATCTTCGCTGAAGTTATTTGCCTGCGCAAAATCCGGTGTAGTACCCCTCACCAGATCTTCTATTACATAAAGTCCAAATCTATAGTCGTCCGCACCCATGCTGGTTAGCGCTTGTGCCGAGAACTCAACTTCCAATTGTCTAGCAACAGGATCATAGGTATTAGTGAAATCTAAAACTGCAGGACTGACTGCAACTGGTCCTAATTCATCAGTGATAAAGCTGACAACTTCACCAGGCAATGCAGAACCAAGTCTATTGACAGCAAGAGAAGGATATCCGGCAAATCCCTCTATATTTTCTAAGCCTATACTTGCCACCAGGCTTTCCATAGGGTCCTGATCGTGGACAGAAACCACAATTGCTTCAGGGATTAAAAAGTTGATGAATAGTTTCTCTGTAAGGCCTTCAGGACACCAACCACAAGCTGTGCTCGTCGCTTCCTCTACAAATATTGTCCTTTCTACAGGGTCCATAATTGGAATCAGCGTGTGATTAGGCGAAAACCCAACCTCAGTCCCTTGATTAGTCAATAGACGAATATCAAAATCGATGCGTTCTGCCTCGCCTAGAAACGTTGGATTGAAATCAAAGGTTTCCGATTCATTTGGGTTCAGCGTAAGGTTAGTTAAGCTAAATTGCTCTATAGGATTTCCACTCTCTTCCAATAGTAAGGTCAACTCTGTAATAGTCTCAGTACCGGTATTAGAGACAACTACCTCAAAGTTGATATCACTTATGTCCTGATACCTAGGACATCTTAGACTAGTCAACTCCGCAGAAAATCCGCTCGCATTTCTCATGACAAGGATATCATCCAAGGCAAGAGCAAATTTGTCGGTTCCATTTTGCTGAAACCCTATGTAGATGGCCATGCCGGCATATGCTTCTAAGGATATTTCTCGGGCCATTTGACTTGGAGATTCATCTGTAATCTCTCCTGCCAATTCTGTAAAGTCTATCAGATCATTTCCACCTGTAGATATCCACACATTATAGGACTCCAGTCTTGTATCTTC
Organism: uncultured Saprospiraceae bacterium; assembly: GCA_964540155.1. Taxonomy (GTDB): domain Bacteria; phylum Bacteroidota; class Bacteroidia; order Chitinophagales; family Saprospiraceae; genus RFSX01. Next base: position 4,919 of record CAZIMH010000033.1, on the reverse strand, counting down.
TCCACTTAGGGAATTGGCAATCCAACTTAAGGTTGCGCCCTGGTCAGGTACGACTACTACTGGAGTAATAAGCCAATTATCCGCCATACCACCTCCTTGGAAGGAAGAGACACCTATAGCTCTGATATCGTTAGGCCCATTGACTGGTAAGGTAGAAAATCCACCACCTAACCCTTGGAATGTGGGGTCCAGGGGTAGCATATCATTATCTATGGTAACCAATGGATCCAAAAGATTATTCTGGAAGTCCACAAAAAGAAGCGTATCCTGTGACTGAACCTCACCTATGGTAAGTAGTACTGAACACAAGAGGTAGTATAAGTGTCTATTTGACATTTGAATCTGCATTGACAGAAGTTTTTATAAAATTAATAGATTATAATTTTCTTTACTTCATATTTATCTCGTAATGAGATTTTTAGCATATAAATCCCTTTATCAAGGTCCTCAAGGTTAACTCGAATGAGCCCATTTGTTTTTGTATCTATGGACTTTATAAACTGACCATTGGGAGAGACAAGCGTAAGCTGTGCATTATCGTCGATTTCATTTATTCCTATATAAAAATTCCCATCGCTTGGATTAGGGAAGATGGAAATCTCCTCATTAAGAACATCCAGGTTGTCAGTACTTGTCAAGTTACTAATACATGCTTCTAGTTCGGGCTGCCAAAAATCAAATGACGGCGGCTGAGGAATGCCTATGTGCACCACTCTCACTTCTGAATCAGCTACATTCTCTGGATTGGGACATAACATAACAAAGTAGGGCAACTGCCCTGCATTAAGATCGTGTATATCATTAAAATGCAGACGATATAATTCATTATCTGGCGTAAATGCCACCTTCGGATAGGTTGCTCCCCATCCCAAACTATTGACCACCTCGTCATCATCTGCGGGTTCTATATCAATGCCTATAACCTCCAAATCCCCAGCACCACTTCCGTTTGCTTCATACCATGCATTGAGTAAAGGTGTTGTTATCTGGCATGGCGTACACCATGAAGCAAAAAAGTCTAGTACAACGGTCTTATTCTCTGATAACAATTGATGAATATTTACTTGCTCTCCCTTAGATCCTACGACTTCGTAGTTAGGCACAGAAGGAAAAATGCTTACCCCTGATGCTATAGTCTCAGGAAAACTGACACCATTAGCGGTTATATTGGAGATGGTATATTCTTGCTGCTCACCTACTTCGAAATCTATAAAAGCAGTTGATTGTAAGACCAAGGATTGGCCAGGTAATAAATCAATCAGATGGTTTTCCTCAAAAAGACTACCCTGCGTTTCAATATCAAATGAAACCTCCGTAATCATCTCACTACCTACATTGAAAACTTCCACTAAGACTTGTTTGGACCCAGGTAAACCTGCATCTATATCAAATCCTGCTTCCAGAAAAGTCGTATTCGTCAGTCCTACATCTACAATTCTCAGATCTACAGGGATACTCGTCCTGACCTTAATCTCATCCAAGGCGATTGCATGCTTATTGACAGAGTTATTTCTGAATGCAATATAAATTTGCTGACCCGCATACGCTGCCAAATCTAAAAGCCTCAGTGTAGGCTTTGCCTCCTCGGCCGGAATCTCCATAATCGGTGTAAAATCATCCAAGTCGGTGCTTGAGGTAGAAATCAAAACTTGATATCCATCGCGAAAACTTGGATTTAGCGCTTCTGCTTGCCACTCTAATACAGTTTCAGGAAGGATTTCTATGGCTGGTGTAATAAGCCAATCATCTGCCGTACCAGTAGGATTAAGCCAGGAAGGACTTATCACCACAGAATTTTCGTCGGAAATCATCACTGAGATCCATTCTGAAGGAGTAGCTGGAATACCTAATTCCTCTACTAAACCATCTGCCACATCTAGACCATCATTATCTATGGACAGCATATCACCTAAACCATTTTCAAAATCTTGCTCAAATAAAATTGTAATCTGGGCTTTTAGACTCGTGGAGCTGAGTATAAATGCAAGAAGAAGTAATCTTAGGGTCCGACTAATCTTATATACGTGATAAATCATTAATTGTACTATATTTATTTTGTGTCTATTATTAGATTATAATTTACTAACAATGGTAAATAAAATTATGCTTCCAAAGGGCTGAAAATAATAGCATACATGCCCTATTTATTTCTCCATTGTAAAATTTAGTGTTAGAAATCTTTTAAGATTACAAACTATGTATTCATTTATTCATTTAATTCAATGTTCAAGACAAAAACACAACTTATACAACCCTTTATTTATCTAATATGAAAATAGTTATAATTGGAAATGGCATAAGCGGCATTAGTTGTGCTCGTTGGTGCAGAAAACTAGGAGATGATGAAATAACTGTAATCTCCTCTGAAACCGATTTCTTCTATTCCCGAACTGCCTTGATGTACGTGTATATGGGACATATGCGAGCAGAAGATGTCAAGCCGTATGAAGACTGGTTTTGGAAGAAAAATAGAATAAATTTATTAAGAGCCCATGTCACAGATATTAATTGGGATAATAAATCTCTGACAACTAAAAATGGCCAGAAGATTTCTTACGACAAGTTGGTGTTAGCCCTTGGTTCTAAGTCTAACAAATTCGGTTGGCCTGGTCAAGACTTGAAAGGTGTAGGAGGACTATACCATTGGCAAGACTTAGAAAACATGGAAGCCTACACGCCAGGACTCAAGAGAGCAGTGATATGCGGAGGTGGCCTCATAGGTATAGAAATGGCAGAGATGTTTAGGTCAAGAAATATTGACGTAACTATGCTTGTGAGAGAATCATCTTACTGGAATAATGTCTTACCTGCAGAGGAATCTGAGATGATTAGCAGACACATCAAGCACCATCATATAGACCTAAGATTAGGTGTCAACCTAGGAGAAATCCATGATGATGGCACAGGCACCGCCAACGCAGTGACGATTAAAGAGAACGGAGAGAAAATCTCATGCGGCTATGTAGGTCTGACCGCTGGTGTTAGTCCTAACATAACTTTCTTAAAGGAAACCGGATTAGAGATCGGCCGAGGTATTAAGGTCAATGATAATCTTGAGACCAATATCAAAGATGTCTATGCTATTGGAGACTGCGCAGAACTTTCTGAACCTAAGCCTGGCAGAAGAGGCGTAGAAGCGATATGGTATACCGGTAGAATGATGGGTGAAGCGGCAGCTTATAATATAACAGGTCAGAACGTGCCCTATGACCCAGGAATCTGGTTCAATAGTGCTAAATTTCTAGACATAGAGTATCAGGTATATGGTGAAGTTCCAGGGAAAATGCCAGAAGATATGGCCACTATTTACTGGGAGCATTCTGATGGAGAAAAGGCCATTAGAATAAATTATGACCAAGCGGATAAGCATGTGCGGGGCTTCAATCTAATGGGTGTCCGATACAGACATGAAGTATGTGAAAAGTGGCTGGCAGAAAAGACACATGTAGAAGAGGTTATACAGAATCTAGGACTCGCCAATTTTGACCCCGAATTTTATGAAGAGTATGAGTCTGAAGTTGTCAACTTATACAATAAGCAAGAAGGATTAAATATCAATCTCAAAACCAAACGAGGATTAGATAAAGTCCTCGCATTCCTAAAAAGATAATATCCAAATCAAATGAAAATATTACAGACAATTGGTAGCATACTTGTTATAACGAGTATCCTCGTATTTATAGCAATGTTAGGGTTGGGTACTAAATCAATAAACGTTAATAAACTGCCCGGTGATAACGAACATCAGAATGCTGCGATTACACAAGCCATTAATGAACTAGGCGCCAATGGCAAAGACGTTAATCACATTGGATTCGTTTCTTTAGCTTCTGAAGTGATTGATAGAGCGAATGATATTCAAGAAGCTAGATTTAAAGAAAGTGGTGCGCCTGATGGCGTCGGAGAATGGGACTTCAGATTTGGAGGAGGTGCGACCGGTTTCAAGCAAAAATTAGCCTCTACCGCCATTGCTCAAGGTCCAGTACAAAGTAATCCTTGGTTGTTCTTTTTCTTAACTTTTGGATTAGCTGTCCTAGGTGGTTTGTTTTTTATTCTTCCAAAGTTTAGAGAAAGTGCCGGCATCAAACATGATGGCATATATCATAGTAGCCTAACCAGCGGACTCAAATTTGGCTTAAGATCCATAGCCCTTACGGCAGGCGTAATAGGTACATTGGTTTATGGATTTGTAAAAGAGGGTAATTTGTTTTGGCCATTAGTCACGACGGTTGTAGGCATACTATTCATCTATTTTGTTTTTATCCGTGAAAAGTCAAAAGGGAAAGATCCACAGCGATCAGCGTCACCAGTAAATACAGCTTGGCTAGGGGTAATAGCTGGCATTTTATTAGTAGGATTCTACATCTTACTTTATTGGAAACCAGAGTACATACAGAATTGGGTTAGCATGGTAGATCCTGTCAGTGAAATACTGAATGGTGGTAAGGCAAGCAGATGGTTTTTGTATGGGCTTCTTTACACAGTGATAATGGTTGTAATGGGTGTCCGTATGCTAGCCAAATATCAGCATAACAAATACCAAAGAGTTAGAACTTATTCAGTCATGTTCTTTCAGACCGCATTTGCATTCCTGATACCTCAGATGATAGGTAAGTTGAATGCAGCAAATGCCTATGACAATCCGATCCCAGCGCCAGATTTGAAAAATATGTGGCCCTTAGATTACTCATTCTTCTTTAACTATAGGCTGGATGATATGGTAGCCAATGGATCCATTGGGATATTTATGCTAGTATGGGGGATTGCGCTTTTTGTGATTGGTGTTCCTGTCTTTGTGTACTTTTTTGGAAAGAGGTGGTATTGCAGTTGGGTATGTGGATGTGGCGGATTGGCCGAGACGCTTGGAGATCCATTTAGACAAATCTCTGATAAAAGTCTCAGAGCATGGCAATTCGAGA
>CAZIMH010000032.1:0-17040 GCA_964540155.1 uncultured Saprospiraceae bacterium | reverse complement strand
GGGATGAGCGATATCAATAACGTATGTGTAGACGCCTTGCTCTGCCTTTTTACCATTGATGCGTCCACGCCAGAATTGTCCTTCGCTATTATGGATGTCAAAATTCTGAGCTGTATGGACCAGTGAACCCCATCTGTCATAGATGCGATAATTTAAGACAATGGCATTGTACTCTTCATGGGTAGCAATTCTAAATATTTCATCCTGCAAATTCTCATTTTGAGACATGATATTTGGAACATAAATAGGACAATATGGAAAAGATATTTGGACCGATTCTCTAGTTATACAACCGAGCTCATCAGTTACTTCCAGTTCGTATACACCAGGAAAAAGGTTTTCGAATCCAATAGATCCACTTAGAGAGTCCAGTAAGATGGGCACTAATTCACCTATTCCTCCACTTACATCTACTGCTAACCTGCCATCATTTTCAAAGCAAGTAGGCGTCGTGACATTCAGCTCGTTAATGTTTATTGCTGGTGTATTATCTACGGTCAACTCTACCGCAGTTACACAACCTATTTCATCCGTAATAATAACCTGGTAATTACCTCCTGATAGTCCTCCGAAAAAGCCTTCAATATTGGATGGACCATTATTAAGACTATATCTAAGGGGTTGGTTTTCACTGCGACCACTGACCTGTATTGTCCCTATTCCATCTTCGCAAGTATCTGGAGAACTCTCTGAGCTCTCTACTGTAGGGGGCATACTCGGTTCTATTATAGCTTCTATTTGATTTATGCAACCGAAAGAGTCCTGTACAGTCACTTGGTATGTGTCAGGCGGCAGGCTTTCGAATCGATTTGAATTTTGGAAATTAATACCATCTATTGAATAACGTGGTCCTTGCGTTTCTCCTGGATCGATTTCTAGCATGCCATTGTCTTCTCCGCAACTGGTATTTTCCAGTTCTACGCCTCTTACTTCTGGCTGAGCCAATTCTACAACAAAGGCTGGTATCTCTGTTTCACAGCCCTCCTCATCACGGATAATTATATTATAAGAACCTGCAGTCAAATTTTCCCATAAGACTTGGTCTGTAAATGGACTACCATCAAATGAAAATGTAAATCCAAGGGCATCCAATAGTTGTACAGAGCCAAGCGCATTGCAACTTTCAGGAACGATAATCGCTTCTAGTGGCGCTGCTGTATAACAAAAACTAAAGGCATCCATTCCCAGGCCAAATCCAACTCCATCTGATTTCGTTCCTCTATAGGTAATGGTTTTTATGACTCCCTGACATCCAGGAAGATTAAATCCCCAGCACTGCAAAGACCCATCTGGCCAACTTGGGTCCGCTACTAAAATTTCTGACACAACTATATTACCATCGATATCCCTGGCTTCGATTTCAAATCTTTCATTACCATCCATATCTAATATGCAACCAGAAAAGGTGTCTATAGGCACATCAAAAGTCAGTATGATTGGTGGTGCTGTGTTCGTAAGCACGCCGTCATCTGTCAGAAAAAATTGGCCAACATCAACCCCAACTGCTGGATTATCAGATCCTCTGCCAGGCCCTTGGAAAGCTTCTCTAGGTGGGCCTACCTGAGCTAATACAGGATGTCCACCACCTTCCAGAGAAAAGGTAACACCGAAAGTACTCCTATACTGATCCGATAGCACTACCCCACTCGCTGGTTCACTACCCGGTATGGTTTCGAAATCCAAAGTCAAGCATCCAAAAGACACTTGTCCCATAGCAATGGACGCTGAGAAAAGAAAGATAAGTATGATGGCGTATACTCGCATAAATTGGAAGTGACCTGAAAATAGGCATTTAGTCTATATTATCAGACTATTTTCTAAACTGTAACATTCAAATGTCAATCTAGACAACATAAATAACATCTGTCATCCAAAAATCAATCTCCAGAAAATCAGTAATAGTTGGCGGTGAGCTGCTATATGAAGATGACCCAGAAGGCCTCACCAAAATAAAAAAAATCACACGCTGGAAAATATCTGAAAAGTGATATGATGGAAATATTAAAGGGCAAAAGCTCTTCAGATATAATTATCAAGTACAGGAATTACCAAAGGAAAGAAAGATCTTAAAGAAGGCTACCTCAGCAACATCAATGTTCCTGAGTATTGCTCTATAAACTCATTGGGATGGGCGATATCAATCACATAGGTATAGACGCCTTGCTCAGCCTTTTTACCATTGATGCGTCCACGCCAGAATTGTCCTTCACTATTATGGATATCAAAATTCTGAGCTTCGTGGACTAGAGCACCCCATCTGTCGTAGATGCGATAATTTAAGACAATGGCGTTGTATTCTTCATGAGTATCAATTCTAAATATTTCGTCCTGCAAATTCTCATTTTGGGACATGATATTTGGAACATAGATAGGACAATATGGAAAAGGTATTTGGACCGATTCTCTAGTTACACATCCAAGCTCATCCCTTACTTCCAGTTCGTAGACACCGGGAAAAAGATTCTCGAATCCAACAGGACCAGAAATAGAGTCCAATAATACGGGTACCAATTCACCTATTCCCCCGCTTGCCGCTATTGCTAACCTGCCATCATTTTCAAAGCAGGTAGGCGTCGTGACATTGAGTTCGTTGATGTTTATTGCTGGCGTATTATCTACAGTCACTTCTACTGCAGTTACACAGCCTATTTCATCCGTAATAATAACCTGGTAATTACCTCCTGATAGTCCTCCGAAAAAGCCTTCAATATTGGATGGACCATTATTAAGACTATATCTAAGGGGTTGGTTTTCACTGCGACCACTGACCTGTATTGTCCCTATTCCATCTTCGCAAGTATCTGGAGAACTCTCTGAGCTCTCTACTGTAGGGGGCATACTCGGTTCTATTATAGCTTCTATTTGATTTATGCAACCGAAAGAGTCCTGTACAGTCACTTGGTATGTGTCAGGCGGCAGGCTTTCGAATCGATTTGAATTTTGGAAATTAATACCATCTATTGAATAACGTGGTCCTTGCGTTTCTCCTGGATCGATTTCTAGCATGCCATTGTCTTCTCCGCAACTGGTATTTTCCAGTTCTACGCCTCTTACTTCTGGCTGAGCCAATTCTACAACAAAGGCTGGTATCTCTGTTTCACAGCCCTCCTCATCACGGATAATTATATTATAAGAACCTGCAGTCAAATTTTCCCATAAGACTTGGTCTGTAAATGGACTACCATCAAATGAAAATGTAAATCCAAGGGCATCCAATAGTTGTACAGAGCCAAGCGCATTGCAACTTTCAGGAACGATAATCGCTTCTAGTGGCGCTGCTGTATAACAAAAACTAAAGGCATCCATTCCCAGGCCAAATCCAACTCCATCTGATTTCGTTCCTCTATAGGTAATGGTTTTTATGACTCCCTGACATCCAGGAAGATTAAATCCCCAGCACTGCAAAGACCCATCTGGCCAACTTGGGTCCGCTACTAAAATTTCTGACACAACTATATTACCATCGATATCCCTGGCTTCGATTTCAAATCTTTCATTACCATCCATATCTAATATGCAACCAGAAAAGGTGTCTATAGGCACATCAAAAGTCAGTATGATTGGTGGCGCTGCGTTCGTAATTAAGCCGTCATCTGTCAGAAAAAATTGACCTACATCAACACCTGCTGCTGGATTATCATCTCCACCTGGCCCTTGGAATGCTTCTATAGGTGGGCCTACCTGAGCTAGTACAGGATGTCCACCGCCCTCTAGTGAAAAAGTAACACCGAAAGTACTTCTATACTGATCTGAAAGTATTAACCCACTCGCTGGCTCACTACCTGGTATGGTTTCGAAATCTATAGTCAAGCATCCAAAAGATACTTGTCCCATAGCAATGGACGCTGAGAAAACAAAGATAAGTAAGGTTGCGTATACTCGCATAGATTGGAAGTTACCTGAAGATACGCCTTTCACTTATATTATCAACCTATTTCCAAAACTGTTACATTCAAATGTCATCATTAAACACCAAAAAGGCATTCTGTAAGCAAATTTAAAACCGTCTATTGCCTTCTTAGAGGGTCTGCTCTAGTAGTGTCCGTAAGGCTCTGAATACTTAAACGGAATGCAAGAATCGATAGATTGCTTGCATGCTGTGCTCGGGTGTGAAAGCACCAGCGATTAGTTGTTGGTTATACTGCCCTGCAGTTGTTTCATTTTTTTGTTGCTTGGCATAGGACAGCAAGGCATTGACTATGAGGTCAGCTTCCCCATGTTCAGCTAGGATATTGCCTCCATGTCCTTGAGCTAAATCAGACACATGGCATGGATTAGGTCCTATAAATAAAATAGGAATACCTAGACCCATGGCCGTATACACCTTACATGGATGTGTCAATCCCACAAGATTTTCCCCTAAGATTACTACCTGAAAATCTGCAGCTGAAAGAGAAATATGTATCTGCTCTCGTGGTTGGTATGGCAACATTAGAACGTTTTCTAAGGCATGTTCTTCTTTGAAATCGCGGACATCTTTTTTTCTAATGCCTTCACCGATAAATACGAATTTGAATCTTGGATCTTCTTTCAAGATTTTGGCGACTTCCATCAGCGTATCCATAGGATGTGCGATAGAGTGGTTACCAGAATACATGATAACAATCTCGTCCTCTAATCTATGAGTCACTCGGAATGCATTAGGACCACTATCTACGACCTTTTGGACAGTGGCTGGCCAGACAGGGATAACTTGAATCTTATTAGGTTCGGTATAATTTCCAATAAAGTCTTTCATGTAAGTATCCAGCGCTATAATACCATCTGCCTTTCGATATATAAATCTACTCATGCGCTGCAGCATCTTACCCGCCAGTGATTTTTGGCTCAGATACCCTAGTCTGAAAGAAATCTCTGGTTGTAAATCCATCGCCCAATAATAGAAGGGCAATTTTTTCCATTTGGCTATATGTAATCCTATATATGATAATAGTGGAGGATTGGTTAATCCTATTATCAGATCGTATTGATTGCGTTTTAGAAATAGGAGCTTAAAAAATATAACCAGATTAAAACTAAGTATATCTAAAATCCGTCCGAGCTTACTTCCCTTGCCAAATTTGGTGTGTCGGATTCGATGTATGTTTATCTCCTGCAATTTATCCACATGCGCATGCGCCCTATTGGTGTTTTCGTATTCGTGTCGGCTACAGTATACCGTTAATTCACATCCTTTATTATCTAGATACTTAGTGAGATCCGTAACCATCTGTGCTACGGCCACTTCATCGGGCCAGTAGAGCTGGCTAAGCACAAGAATTCTTTTTGCCAAGGTTGTAAAAGCTTAGTTTGAGGTGGAAGCTGAATTTTGTCGGGCTTCTATCCGCAATAAATATAAACCAAAAGCTAAGAAGACACCAAAAATCAATGCAACAGAAATCCAGTAGTAATAGGAAGTTCTTCCCAGAAAATGAAGTACCAAAGGCAAACCACATAGTACACCTAATGACCAGGCTATGAAATCAGTTGTCCATTTGGATTTTCCTTGAGCTTGTAATCGGAGTGCAAAATGATCTTTACTCCCCTTCCACCATTTAAGCCCTTTTTGGGTTCTTATAAAAATCAAAAATATCAACTCAAATAAAACAACCCCACATATAAGCGCAAGAGGAAGAAAGTCATATAATACACTATGACCTTCTGGCAGTGTCATCGTAAAATAAGCAAAGATAAATCCCAGAACATGACTACCAGCATCTCCCATGAATATAGAAGCCATGGGCTTATTAAACACTAGAAAACCTATAGTAGAACCTGCTACAATCAAGGGTAATAATCCAGCGCCGCTCGCATGAAAATATATCATCAATCCAGCGACGACACTTAGACCACCTACTAAACCATCACATACATCTGTAAGGTTAAAGGCATTAACCAAGACTATAATCCAGAATGCGGAGATAATCATATCTAGAATCTCATGTCCAACGAATGGGAAATACACTCCAGATATTACACACACAGTAGCTAATATAATCTGTATGGCAAATTTCACCTTAGCACTGAAAATCGTCAAATCGTCCACAACTCCTAAGATTAGAAACCCAGCACTCAGCGCTAGAAATGAGAGGGGGATATTGTGAGACTTGTAGGTAGCTATTAATACGACTATCAAGATGCCTAAATAAATACCTATCCCGCCCAAATAAGCTACAGGCTTAACATGTTGTGGGACCAATCCAGTAGGTCTATTTACAATATCATAGCGCAGCGCGAATTGCCTTGCTAACCAGGTGCAAATCATCCCGGATAAAATAGCTAGAACAAAAAGGAAAAGAGGTGTCATCATTAGAGCGCATTAGAATCTGTATCAACACTACATTCAGTCATAACCTCTTCTGCCCAGGCAAATCCATCACGCATAACTTGGGCCATGGACGAATACTCCCACTGTCCATATCTTCCTAGTAGTTTCAACCCTTTCGATTCATAAAAAGCTTTCAGTTCTTCCACGTATTTTTTGCTCTCATTAGTAAATACGACATAAGCAGGATTGACAACGACCATATTCGTGTCTATAATTTCACAATCGTCAGGGAGGGCACCTGCGGCTTTTACATCTTTCACTGTTTTAGCATATATTTCTTCCTTTGATTTCATAGGCCACTCACTAGGCTCTATAATTTCAGTCATTAATCCCCACCCATCATTAGGTGCCGTGTCAGGATCAAAATTATGCATATATACTAATCGGGTAAAACTTAATTCTTCCTGGGGGTAATAACGCCAATGACCTCTGTTCTCAGGCCTTGGTCCTCTGATACTGAGCATTACTGACGTTACTCGATTGCACTGCAGCAAGTCTTTTCTCTCCAGTAGATCTTTCGGTAGATTCTTTGTTCTGTCCAGAAGCACCGGTAAAGGAATCGTACTTAGACAATAATCACTATAGTGGTAGTTTAACTCACGACCATCATGGACTGCCGTTATCGTCTTTGTATCTAGGTCTATCTGAGTTACCTCATGCTCTAGATTAAGATGGCTTAACTTTTCTGCTAGTCTGGCAGACACCACCTCCATACCTCTCACAGAAGATGACTTAGGGGGTCTTGGATACCAGCCATTCGAATTATATGATTTGAATTCAGTATGGTCAGATAATGAGCCTCTGAGTACTTGCGTGAAGTCTGGGTTATCTATATTCCATTGAAAACCAGATGGTGCCAAGCTCTCCAATGGGCGCTTCCACACTTTACGATTGTAGGGAAGCATGAAGAGTTCGCAAAATGCATTTCCAAATGATCGGGTGAGCATTTCTTTGAAATTTTGTGGAGGGGACTTATCTAGCGCAAATGTAGCTATCGCTAAATCCTTGATTACTCTAATGATCGCATCTGTATTCAGACCAGAGAGATGCATTTGGAGTGGGTATCTGCAATTACCTTCTGCTGTTTCTACCCATGCTTCAGGAAATATAGGATGCAAATCGTCGCCTGCTAATTCTTTAATCCGTTCTTCTACAGGAGTCATTTGCTGAAAATGCAAAAGATGAAGTACATGATCAAACCAGTACCCATTATAATTTTCTGCTTTGACCAACCCGCCAGGGCGATTAGTTTTCTCTAAGACTGTAGCTTGATTTTCAAGGACAAACGCCGCAGATAGGCCTGTGAGTCCAGCGCCGAGTATAACAACTTTATTTTCTTTCACTAGTTAAACAGCGAGAACTTGGTTCCGTGCATGATAGGCAACCATACGAGAAACAATACTGTTTATGTCAGGCCATTCTATTTCTTCTCCTACGAGTTCATGCAACAAACCTAAATCAGGTCTTCTGTGTCGCACATCCTTCTTCTTAGGAAAAACCTTGCTATAAGCCTTGTATTCTATCCTGCTATAAGAGTCCGCTTCTTCGATGACTATTTTAGCCAAGTCATTGATTGTGGTACTCTGATTAGCGCCGATATTGATTATGTTCTGAGGATATTCCCAGGCTTTCTGATTACTCATCAGCTTATACAAGCAGTAAGTAAAGGTTTCTACACACGTAAAAGAGCGACTCTGGTTACCATCATCATAGATGGTCACTGGATTGCCGTGGAGTGCTTTTTTGATAAAGTTAGGAACCACCATTCCATAAGCAGATGACTGGCCAGTCCCTACAACATTAAATGGTCGTATAATCATCACCTGTCTTCCCTTCTTCATCGCTAACTTTCCTAAGTTTTCTAGCTCCCACTTACCGACGGCATATCCGTAGACGTCACCGTCATAACTGAGGGCATCATCTAAGGTAACAGACTGATGTTCTGCAACTTGCGACAATGAAGTCTGTCCATAAACCGCTGAACTGGAGAATAAGACAATAGGAATATGAGACGGTGTAGATAACATGTTTTCTGTTCCCGTCTTTGATATTACATAAGACTCATTAGGTTTACTGTAAACCAGCTCCATTCCGACAGTACTTGCCAGATGAATAATCAAGTCTTTATTATGTGCATGATTTTGAATCAATTCTAGATTCAGGACACTTCCTTGTACGAAAGTTAAGTTAGGGTGTTCTTGAGGAATATTAGACAGACTACCTGTAGATAAATCATCTAGGACTGTCACTTTGTGTCCTCTATTTAGTAAATATGGCACAATGTGTCCACCAAGAAAACCACATCCTCCAGTCACGAGGACATTGCGGTAAGGTAATATTCCCTCTACTTTTCCAAGCATAAGCCGAGTTCGTTTTAGTTAAAGTTCTTATGGAAAGCAATTGCTTCCCTCTTGTTCTAGGTTTTTACCAATGCAAATAGGCGATTGGTCGATAGAAATCAACTATTATAACACTCGATAGGTGCTGAAAAAAGGTTGGCGAAGCAAATATTAAAAAAAAAAGACATATATAAAAGATTGTCTACAAATAAATTGCTTCGATAATTTCCCAAAATGGAGTTGGGATTGTTGTAAGAACAATCTAAATTTACTCCCAATATAGATGGATTTCTAGACAAATACTTCAAAAATTTGATGGATGTCACCTCGTTTCCATAATCTTCGCTTAGGTTTTAACAGAAGACTGAAGAAATTGGCCTTTGGTCATGCTACTGAAGACTTCTACAAAGAAATCACAGGTCTGATACATGTAGGCGCCAATTATGGTCAGGAAGCCAAGGCATATGATAAGTTAGGATTGGAGGTGCTTTGGGTGGAAGCAATCCCTGAAATACATGATTCCCTTCGAGATGTCATCCAGGATTTCAAAAAGCAAAAAGCCATTGCAGCCTTGGTTACCGATGTGGATGGACAAGAATATCAATTCAATATCTCAAATAATAATGGATTGTCATCCTCTATATATGAACTCAAGGAACATAAAGATATATGGCCAGATGTACATTATATCAATAGCTTAAAGCTTCAAAGCAAGACACTTAATTCTGTATTACTGGACAATAACATAAATCCTACAGACTATCAAGCGTTGGTTTTAGATACCCAAGGTTCAGAATTACTTGTGCTTAAAGGTTGCCTACCCTTATTGCAGCACATTAAGTATATCAAAACTGAAGTTGCAAATTTCGAAGCTTATGAGGGCGGCTGCCAACTGGAAGAGCTCAACCAATTTATCACTAACCAGGGGTTTGTAGAAATAAGTCGCAGAGAAATGGCCCAACACAAACAGGGTGGCAGCTATTATGATATCATATATAAGAGAATCTCAGCTACCTATTCTAATGAAGTCTTTGATATAGACTAGAAAACCTTCTTCTTAGAATCAGAGCTTATTCACTAGATGGAGGCGGAGAGTACCATCTGGCAATGACTTCTTTAGCTGGCTTTTTATGTGGTGTAAAATCCAGATTACCTTCTCTAATTGGTCTCCTTTCACCATAATCACCTCTCAGCTGCCATATATGGGCACCTGCAAACCAGTCTTTGTGCCATAGCATTTTAAAAAAGGCTTCATAGCAATAAGCTTGTAATTCGGGTGCATAAGCTGAGGCATTTCTATCCGTCTTCTCTACCCACACCCACGGTTTCTCAGCAGTGCCAAGCATACTTTTATATCCTATCTCTGTAAACAATAGAGGTTTTTTATACTGAAGTGCAATGGACTCCATATCTGGAATATATTTCTTCCAACCCTTAGATACATCATCTACTGAAGGCGCATCCTTTTTTGTCAGTGGAAAATAGGCTTGAACACCTATGTAGTCCAAATCATCCCAAAATTCCACCCTGTCATATTCTTTGTACCAATTCGCCGCATAGGTAAGTTTACCACTATATACCTTTCTTACATCCGCAATCAGTGATCTCCAGTACTCAGGTTTTTCTACACTTAACCTTGTCAATTCCATGCCCACGCAGTACATCTCTGCCTCTGCTTTCTCTGCGACCTTAGCATATCTAATTATAAACTCTCTGTAAGTCTGGCTCCATGTCTGCCAATCTTCATCATTATCAGGAAATATTTCAGACCGCCACTTATTCTTAGACGGTTCGTGCAACCAGATATGAGGTTTCAGAAAGACTTTGTATCCTTCTTCTTTTAATCGTAAAATGTTATTTACCCACATAGAATCTCTATGTTCCCTCTCTGACTCGCCACCTCTGCTATGATTGACAGTGGGGCTATTGTAGTCAGGCTGATAGCCCCAAGGCACTATGGTAACCCAGTCCAAGTTGTATTCATCTAAGAAGGTAAAATCAGTCGCTCTTCTAAGTCCGAAGACATGCATACCCCTTTGCTTTTCGAGCTCTGGAAAATCGTACATTGGGGTTTTGTCATCCGTTGTCTTACAGCCTAGAATAAGCAAGCATAAAAAGCAAGCAAAACAAATACATGGCACACATAATCTCATAAAACGCTTTAGTTTGTCATCCACTTAATAAATTGCTTTCGCTATTGATGAATCAAAAATGAGCATATTATAAATCTTTGTAGGTAAAAATTTTATGAAATTTTAGACCAACTACAAAACACGTCAGCATTATACACTTAAGATTCTTTTTTCTGAATACTTATTATAGGTAATAGCTAGTTATAGCTAAATAAAAGCAAAAACCTAACTAAAGCCTTGCTAATACCCAAATCTTAGTCTAAATTGCAATTAACCTATAGCTTAATTGTGAAAAGAAAGGCATTTGTACTTAAACAATCAGAAAACGGCAATAAAGCGATCTGTATTGACAGTGAAAATGCCAATCCATATTAGCATTCTTAAATAAGGACACAAGGCATAAAAAGAAATTTAGATACATATCTGAATTGATCCTAAGAGATATAAGAAACACCGAACTATATGACAGAGAACATAAACAAAAAAGCTAAACAAGTTACGGCAATGAAATTCTTTAAGGGACAAGAAAATGCCAGAATCTACTGCAAGGAACAACGAATCAACAACCAACTATTTATTATAGTCTGTTGCGAACTTTTAGAATCAAAGAAGTCACAATCTAACAATAAGTCCATTAGGTCATTAATAGATAAAATATCAAGTTATGAATATGAAATTGAAGAATGAATTTAAAAAAGCATTGCAATTCGAAAATCAGAAGGATAAGATTGAGCACGATTCCAAAATTCTGATGTTCAAATTTCTTTCAATTGTAGAACGTGAAATGGAACTTAGAGATATGAGTAAAAAAGAACTGGCCCAACAACTGGAGACATCTCCAAGTTATGTGACTCAACTATTCAGAGGAACAAAGACAATTAACTTAATTAAACTTGTCCAACTTCAAAATCTATTCAATATCGAATTTGATATTCAATTGGTTAATAATAAGAGGAAAACAAAGAAACCAATTAGGACAATCAAAAAGGCTAAATCTAAGTCGTTAGCTACAGCAAGGTAAATGCAGACCTATAACAATCTATGATTAGATAATACCTCATTCGACTCTACTCTTGATATAGGTTTTCCGTTATATTTACCCATACACTTTACAGAAATGAATATAAGCGAGTTATTGCTGGATTACCAACAGGAGATTTTTGATATGAAAACATTCATCATCAATAGTCTGATAACCGCTGTGCTGTCATGGATTCTGGCTAGGTATTATAAGAGATATGGCACCTCAGTAAGTAATCGTGCTCGCTTCTCTAACAACTTCATGTTATTATCACTGAGCACGATGCTCATCATCTACATCGTCAAATCAAGTATAGCGCTTTCACTGGGTCTTGTCGGCGCCTTATCCATCGTTAGATTTAGAGCCGCGATCAAAGAACCAGAAGAACTGACATTTCTGTTTCTAGTCATAGGCATTGGTCTGGGCATGGGTGCTAATCAGCGCATACCGACCATAGTCGCTTTCATACTTATTATAGCCCTGCTCTATCTACAATCCATTTACCTTAGGAAAGGCAGCATGGCTAATCTAAATAATCAAATGGTCGTCAATGTGTCCACTTCTATGGTCTCAGAAGATAAAATAAATGAAATCTTGATGGCACAGTTTCAGAATATAGAGATGCGCAGACTGAGCCACAACAATGGAAAACTGTTCATGACCTATGTTGTGGAAGCCCAGCAAGTATCTCAAATATCTCAGGCCAAATCAGGATTGTTAGCACTGGATTCAGAAGCAGAGTTCTCCTTCGTGGATAATAACAATATGATAGGATGATCTCCTGGCGATGTTTAGTCATATATACATTGGTTATCCTAGGACTCTCCAATGTATCAACTGCTCAGATAGGTAGATTGGAGAATGAGTTTAAGATCAGTGTGCCAGAAGAAGACTTAGAAGCTGTATGGGAATACGTCACAACCAACTTTGCGAAGTCCAATTATAATTATGGCCTCCATGTGCTTAGTGGCACTACCTCAATAGAAACATTTATAGATACTTACTATGATACACCAGATTACCTTTTTGTAACCGAAGAAGTTAGTCTTAGACATAGAAAGAGATACAAAGACAAGCTATTACTCAAGCAGCTCATTCAATACAAAATTCCACATTCGGATGACAAGCTCACCAGAATAGAGATGAAGTTTCCGGTAGTAAAAAACGAAAACCAAAATAAACTTGCTAGTCGGCACAGTTTTCTCAAACATCTAAGTAATGCGAGCAAACAAAAAATAGAATACCAACTGGCCCGATATAGAGTCAAACCTAAAGCCTTACAAGAATCACTCACACTATATCAAGTAAGGCAACGGGTATATATAAGTGACCAACAACAAGAAAGCATCGCCACCATCACTTTGGACGAAGTTAAAAACAGCGCATTTCCTTTTCAAAAATTTGTAGAATTAGAATTAGAACTTAATGAAATAAGGTACACCAATGCCACGATAGAAGAAAAGCAATTAATGGATAAACTCAATGCAGATATCAAGGAAGCGTTGTTTTCAAATTTTCCCAGCCTCGCCTTAGACCAACGATCTAAATACAATAAAATGAGAGCACTCATGGACAGCAGTGCACTCACTTTCTCTCACGACAAAATAGCTTGGTTCTTATATGGCCTTATCGCATTATTGGCATCTTATTTCTGGATAAGAGAACAAATTGCACTGTGAGACTAGGTAGGCAAAATAAAAGTCGAGCGCGATGGCGGACCTTCCAATTATGGAGTCTGCTGATTGGCTTAGTTTTACTATACCCTGCTATAACTCTTCTTAATGCCAACTTCTCACCTGCCTCTAACAACCCTACTGCTTCCTCTTCAGTCCAAGCTATTACAGACGACTTTAGTGAGAGTCTATTTGATATTGAAATAAAGAAACTTTACTATGAAAAATTAGCTCAAAAGAGAGAAGAAGCATTAGAAAGAGGATTATTGTTTTCCTCTAAGGACGACCTGGTCCCCGCCAATATTAAAATAGATGGACAATCATATCCTTGTATGCTTAGACTGAAGGGAGACTTGATGGATCATCTGAAAGGCACTAAGTGGTCTTTCAGAATTATTCTAGATGATGGCGCAGAATGGAGAGGGATGAATACATTCAGTATACACAATAGTCAATCTAGATCTCATACAGCAGAGTGGCTGATGCACAATATGTTTAGAGATGAGGGTATCATCGTACCAGACTATGATTTTATAAAAGTAAAACTGAACGGTGAAAGCATAGGTGTCTATGCATACGAACATCATTTTGAAGATCAGCTACTCGAAAGGAACAAGAAAAAAATCGGCCCCATATTAAAACATAATGATGATGCCTACTGGGAGAATGTCACGCTTGACTTGAAAAAATTTCCGTGGATTGAAGCATCTAACATTGAACTATTTAATAAGGAAGCACTAGATAAGGATTACTTTAAAGCAGCTTATGAGGATGGTTATTCATTCTTAAATGCCTTCCTTGAAGAAAGCGCCACCGCCAGTGAAGTATTTGACACAGATATTATGGCACGCTACTATGCGCTTATGGACCTGACCCATGCTTGGCATGCTCAAAGCTTTACTAATATCAGATTCTACGTTAACCCATACACTGGCAAATTGGAACCTATAGGATTTGATTGCTTCGGAGATTACCTGCACATAGTCACCAAAGACTGGGATGCCTTTGGTGAAGGTGTCAATAGCAAAGCATCCAAAGAAGCCATGTATAAAAGAGGTAACGTCTACAGATACCTGCTATTTAAAAGTGATGACTTCTTCAAAAAATACTTACAGTATCTGCAAGAATATACCACGCATGATTATGTAAAGAACATAAGGGCTAAATACAAAATAGGATTAGACAACAGAATTACATTCATTAAATCAGACCCAGACTATGAAAAATTTGAAGACAACTGGGATCAGATGTTTATGAAGTCTAACTTCATCAATCAAAAGATACAACCACGACCTAATTTATCTTTGAAAGCCCTAAGGATTAATGATTCTAAATCTAATATAGAAATCATCGGATATCACAACTTTCCCTTGGAGGTTCATGGATTTGGCGATGAATATAAAATGACTGACACCTTAGCTCATCCACTTCTGATAGAAGCCTTCAATGTAAAATTACCACCTATAAAAACCACCTATACACATCACAAGGACATAGACTATCTCTATTACTCGACTTTGGGCCTGGAGGAAATACATAAGACCCAATTGAAAAAAGTCAATGCCCCTAGGGTTATAACTAAAACTCCTAAGACTACTGGAATAGATTACAGTCAATGGCCATTCATTACGGTAAGAAAAAAAACCATTGCTATCTCACCAGGCAATCACCTCATAGATTCACCACTCATTATTCCCAAAGATCATACCCTAGAAATTGCGGCTAACGCTAACATCAAGTTTCAGTCTAATGGATGCATCATCTCATATGGAAAAATAAATGCACTAGGTAGCAGGCAAGAACCTATCGTCTTCTACAGTGAGGGTAAGCAAAAAAAAGGTGGCATTTTAATATCTGAGGCAGAGCAAAAATCTACCTTCCATCATTGCAAATTCTTAGCCTTAGCTGGTATAGAAAACAGAGGGATATATAGCAGTGCGGCCCTCGGTATCTATGAATCAGAAGCCGATTTGCGTCATTGTACTTTTCATGAGATCGAAGCCAGACAAGCCATCGACTTACATGAGGCCATGCTTCTGGTAAGGCGGTGTCAGATTACTTCCTGCCAAGGAAAAGGCATACATAGCCATTATAGTTCTCTTTCTCTGATCGATTTTAAAATGACCAACTTAGGCAATCATGGCATCCATATGATATCAGGTTTTCTGACTGGAGAAAATATAGATGTAATAGAATCTTTACAAACTGGCTTATCAATTACTGATAATGCCAGAGTACATCTTCAAAGCCTTGGCGTGAACAATTCTTATCAAGGATTATATGTTAATAAGCATGCCAATGTCAAGATAGAAAATCTGTGGCTGAAAGAATTAGAAAGAGGCATAGAGTGTAGAGGTGCCGAAGATCCCGCTACGCAACTGAGCATAGGAAAAATACATAAGAAAAACATCCGCAATCTATATCTACTCAAACAAGGCGTCACAATCGAAGTCGATGGAAAAACAGAAGCAGGCTCTTGAGATACGAACGGAAATATAGAATCTCATTCAGCAGTTATGATAGTATCATTCATGAACTCATGTCTAATCCAGTAGGGTTCAGAACGGCTTATCCTAACAGAATAGTGAATAGCATATACTATGACGACTTGGATTATAATGCTTACAATGACAATCTATTAGGTATAGGTCATCGGGTCAAATATAGAGTGAGGTGGTATGGCCCATCTATAGAAAAGGCAAAGCGGCCTATTCTAGAAAAAAAGATAAAGATCAACCAATTGGGTACAAAAGAATATTTAAGTCTACATGACTTTAATATTATGGATGGTCTTCCTGACATCAATGCGCAAGTGCCACAAATACCCAAGGCTTTGTATCCGCATATAATCGTAAGATATTCTAGAACTTATCTGGAGTCTGCAGATAGCCTAATCAGGGCGACTGTGGATAACAATCTCCAATACATCAATCTCATTAGTGGCAGTATATCAGATCAGAGATATGATGACAATAATTATATCCTGGAAATAAAGTATGACCAAGACCATGCGCATTTAGCACAGCAGTGCTTACAATGCATCCCCTACAGAATGACTAAAAACTCAAAATATGTATCTGCTATGCGTATGTATTTAGGGTAAGCAATAAAGGCAAATTATTTACTCACAATAATTGATTGCGAAAGTTTTTGCCTGGAGTTCAAATCCAAAATTTCAATCATATAGAGTCCAGCAGCTATCCCTGTTAGTTCTATTTGTTTAGGATTAGCATGACTCAAGATTTGTTTCCCAGTATAATCCATGAGTGTGACTTCATATCTAACAGCACCTTGCACATCCAGTAGGATGATTTCCGAGGCTGGATTAGGATAAAACTCTACTGCAAACAAAGGCTCAATATCTTGCGTACTACTCAATCCACAATCATCTATACTCTCTTCCTCTCCATTCATAATTAAATCCTGGCAGGACCAACCCGCTCTAATATCTGACGCTTCTGCTTCTAATTCTGCTAAGATAGATTCCTGCTGAGGGCTAAGATTTCTTATTATATTTTGGTCTTCATTGATGTTATCTCTCAGATCATAGAATTCTCTATCTCCAAAT
>CAZIMH010000031.1:0-17141 GCA_964540155.1 uncultured Saprospiraceae bacterium | reverse complement strand
TACCAATCCTGGTTGTTCTAGTAGGTAGAAAAGTATCAGGCCCAGAATTAGAAATAAATAGCAAAGTCGGTAGGTGTTTTTTAATCCCAGAACGATTGGAATGGTTTTCAGATTAGCCGATTGATCTATTTTCATATCTCTTATGTCAAAGGGCAGCGTGATCAGCAGAATGAAGATGACTTTCTCCATAAAACTGATTACAATCTGAGATACTGGTAGCTCATTTATGACCAAAGGAATACAGGCTGCATAGGCCCAGGTGACGGCAATCAAAATAATCTTGATGTAATTCAGATCACGTAACCTTCGCTTGCGCTTTAGTAAAGGCAGCACATAGGCAAAAGAGATAATACTAGTCGGAAGGAGACAGTATATCATATAAAGTGGCGTAAAAAGAATAGAAATGAGACATCCTATAAAAGCCAATCCTGCATACAGACTAATATGAGAGCGATATTTTCTTATAACAAAGAATCTCCCTTGGTCCGTGGGCGGTACTGTTTGCTTAATGCCTACTATTCTGTGAAGGGAATATATGAGCATGGTAGAGCAAAACATTAATGACAGATAACCCCAGTCTACAGGTAATCTATAAAGTAGGTATCCTTCATAAGTAAAAAGCAGAGCGCCTAGAGATATATGTAAGGAGCTATATAAATATAAGTTTACTACTCTTCTTCCTAATGATATTGGCTTTTCAATACTTGAAATATTTGAAGTCGTGATTCTTCTTGATTGCCAGTAGGGTATTGTATATCAATAAAGTTACATTCTCTATATCTTCCTGATGAGCCATTTCCACTGTAGTGTGCATATACTTGAGAGGTAAAGATATAAGCGCAGACACGACTCCCATATTGGAATAAGCAAAAGCATCAGTATCAGTGCCAGTAGATCTACTGCTTGCAGATCTTTGGAATGGGATCTTATTCTTATCCGCTACTTTCTCTATCAGTTTCAGAAACTTATTATGTACGGCAGGTGCATAAGTGAGTACAGGCCCTTTGCCCGCTTTTTGATCACCATTTTGATTCGCTTTCATCATAGGTGATGAAGTGTCGTGGGTAACATCCGTAATGATGGCCACATCTGGTTTGATACGATGTGCAATCATCTCAGCGCCTCTTAACCCTATTTCTTCCTGAACGGCATTGACAACATAGAGAGAGAAGGGTAGTTTCTTTTTGCCTTTTTTGACAAGCTTAGCCACCTCGGCAATACAAAATCCACCCATCTTATTATCTAGCGCTTTTCCTGCGTAATAGCGGTTGTTAAGCTTCATTAAATCATCTTCAAATGTGATGACACATCCTACGTGCACACCCATCTTAAGCACTTCTTTTTTGTCAGCAGCTCCTACATCAATAAATATATTTTCGAGCTTAGGAGAAAGATTTACGTCTTTACCCCTCCTTACGTGGATGGCTGGCCAACCAAAAACGCCTTTGACTATTCCTTTTGGCGTATGGATGTTTACCCTTTTGGATGGAGCAATGATGTGATCACTTCCTCCATTTCTGATGACATTTATATAACCATCTTCACTAATGTAATTGACATACCAAGCAATTTCATCAGCATGTGCTTCTATGACAACTTTGTAGGGCTGACCTGGATTGATAACGCCATAGGCCGTACCGTATTCGTCTAAGTGGACTTTATCTACGAACTGCTTTATGTAGTCCACCCAGACCTTCTGTCCTTCCCATTCGAATCCCGATGGAGAGGTTGCATTAAGGTATTTATATAAAAATTTCTCTGATGTTTTATTGATAACTTTCATGTTTATATCGATGTTGTATAATTATCAGACCAAGTTTTTGGGTCTTTATTCCACGATTCCAGCAGGTTTTTTTCACTGTCAGTAATATATTGAGAATCCACTGCTTCATTAAGTATGTTCCTATAGTTTGTTAGTGTTTCTACTGGTATTTTTCTCTCGTCAAATACGCCAGCAGCTTTTGCAAATCCATAAGTAAATATGGCCATTACTCCCACTACCTTAGCGCCAGCATCTATAAGTGCATCGCAAGCAGCGACACTACTCATACCTGTAGATATGAGGTCTTCTATGACTAATATCTTGTCTCCTGGACTAAATTCTCCCTCTATTTGGTTTTGTCTTCCATGCGCTTTTGTTTTAGAACGAACATAGACAAAAGGCTTACCGAGCTTATCTGCTAATAAGGCGCCGTGGGCTATCCCAGCTGTTGCCACGCCTGCTACTACATCTACTTCTCCGAAAGCAAATACCTTGCTCGCTAAACTTTCTTTGACAAAATCTCTTATTTTAGGGTGTGATAGTGTTATCCTGTTATCACAGTATATAGGCGACCTTAAGCCAGATGCCCACATAAAAGGATTTTGTGGCTGAAGCTTTATGGCCTTAATTTGAAGAAGTTTTGATGCAACCTGGGAGGATAAAGTGCTCATTCAATACTTATATAAGAGCGGCAAATGTACAAAATATACATAAACGAAAACAAGCTTCTCCTAACTGATTCTCAATCTGTTAGAGATGAAAAAAAAACCAAAGGTAAGTTATTGGTGCCCTATTCGGGAAAGACTAAAATGTTACTATCCTATATAGATATGATGGAAAAAACCAATCGATTCAAAGAAGTAATCATCCATCATGCCAATATCACAAAATTGAAGAAGGATTTTAATTCACTTTTTAAGATTATTAGGGCTGCAGGAGGAGTGGTCAATGACGGAGAGGATAACATCCTCTTTATCTATAGAAGAGGGTGTTGGGATTTACCTAAAGGCAAAATAGACAAAGGAGAGAAAAAGAAAGAAGCTGCACTAAGAGAGGTAGAAGAAGAAACAGGTATAACCAATATTACTATAGGAAAGAAAATCAAAACAACTCGCCATACATATAGGACGAAAGATGGAAAACGGGCCATTAAAAAGACGTTTTGGTATGAAATGTCTGCACCTCATCAGAAATTAATCCCTCAAAAGGAAGAGGACATTACAAAGGCAGAGTGGATTCCATTGAAAAAAGTGACTCAGTTGAAAGGAAAAGTATTTAAAAATATAAAGGAAGTCTCGGAAGCTTATCTAAGTAGACCCCTGATTGTGTAGACTTTATGGTAAAATCCAACCCGCAAAAGCACATCTGTAAATACATTAAAATAATATTTAATATAGAAGTTAAGTTAAAACAGGTTTTTCCTTTAACTTTGCGGTTTTAGTACCCTCGTCAGTGGAGGTACTTTTACAAAATGTTTGTAAATAAATGCTCAGTAGAAGAAGTGTAAGAATCAAGGTAATGCAGCTGATTTATTCTCTAGATAGAGATAAATCCCTTAAGCCTAAGGATATCTACAAGTCCTACAACGACAATATTGACAAGAGTTTCGAGTTATTCTTGTTCTCTATCTACGTTATTTATCGTATTTCGCTATGTGCGGGAGAAGATATGAAGAAAAGAAAGGTAAAGCACCTGCCGTCTGATTACGATAAATTATTTACTGATAAGCTTTTAAAGAATACACTCATACAAGACATCGCAGAGAATACCTCATTAGCCAAGAAATGGGAAGAGCTCGAATTTGAAAGTAAGGTCAATAGTGACTATGTACAGAAAATATACGATGCTTTCTCAAAGTCTGAGGCTTATAAAGCGTTCATAACGAATGAAACCTCAGATGCAGACGTATTAGAGATACTCCTTGAGTTATTTAGGTTCTGTCGTCAAAATGAATATTTCAATGAAACTTTGGAGGATAACTATTACAATTGGGTAGATGATAAATCCTTAGTTGTCGGAAGTGTCAAAAAATACCTTAAAATACTCCCTGCAGATTCCAAAACAGCGTTCAAGGATTTCTTACCTGAAGACGAAACCGTAAAAGAATTTGGTCTGAATCTTCTAAAGAAAACAGCTAGCGGTAAGGAAGAGATGATGGGCCACATTATCCCAGTTTTAGAGAATTGGGATCACGAACGTCTTGCATTGGTGGACACTATTTTATTACAACTGGCTATCTGCGAATTCCTTCATTTCCCTACTATTCCTTCCAAAGTCACCCTCAATGAATATGTGGAATTAGCGAAGAATTACAGCACTGCAAAAAGCAAAGAATTTATCAATGGCGTCCTTGATAAGTTGATGACTGAACTCACTAGCTCCGGTAAAATCGTCAAAAACGGTAGAGGTCTGGAAAGTTAATAAGCGCTCGTTTGGAAGAATTTGTCCGAATTTTTCCTAAATTTCTTTAAAAAGAAGGCGATTTTTTGCCTATTCTACGTTAAAAAGCATGAGATATGCCAATAAAAGCACCCATATACGTGTTTTTACTCATAATTTATACGAGATTTATACAGAATTTTATAATTACATCACTCAATGAGGTAACCAACAATATTGAAGTAAATTATAATCCAAATCTAAACCCATGAAAAGTTTTAGCAAAATACTCATAGTGGTGCTAAGCTTCTCCCCAATGTTTCTTTCATCTCAAACCGTTGTTCTAATAAATGGTGTACCTACCAAGGTAATATTAGAAGGGACCGAAATAAAAGATGTGCAAGGAGAAGTGAGCTCATACATGTCAGGCTATGAGAAGAACAAAAAGACGAGTGCATTTCAGTATGCCCAGCTAAACCAATCAGGAAGTACTGCAGCTAAAGTTCAAGATAATACTGCAAGTGCGCTAGTGATATCAAAAACCAAAGTATCTGACTCTCCAATTGTTAGTGGCAACTATTTCAAGTTCGAGAATGACTCTGCTTTATTGTCGATTTTGGCCATTAATGATATAAAAGACCACGCAAACAAAATTAAATCCGGTCTTGCTACTTCTATATTATTAGAATCCTTTCACCTATCAGAAAACGAAGAAAGTATAGAGCTAATCAGGAATAGATTGGACGCATGCAAAAAATATTTTGAAATAAACGGCGTGCCATCTAATGCTATAGTGACGAATATGTACCCTAACGATAAAGAATCCAATAAGGTATCAGTAACGCTTAGATAGTGTTGTCGCTTTCTATCTCTCAACCCAAAATATGTTGGATATACATCCATAGGTGAACCTTTTGCCTATAAATAGGTACATCTACACGTCTTCGCTACGGCTATAAACAAGTTAAGTTATCAGGATAAAAACACCCCTATCCTCACTATATTTGTGCCCTTCATGGAAAAGATTATAATTTTTGATTTTGGCTCACAGTATACACAACTCATTGCTCGTAGGCTAAGAGAATTGCATGTCTATTCAGAAATTCATCCATATAATAAGGAGATAGATTTATCCCAATCCGATATAAAAGGCGTTATCTTATCTGGAAGCCCGTTCTCAGTCAATGACGAACGTAAATTAGATATAGACTTAAAATCAATCTTGGACAAGCAGCCCGTTCTTGGAATCTGCTATGGTGCTCAGCTAACCGCACAACAATTTGGTGGTAGGGTAGAGAAATCAGAAAAACGGGAGTATGGGAAAGCCATTGTAAATATCAAACAGGATGATAAGATACTAACAGGCGTCAATAGTGGCAGCCAAGTGTGGATGTCCCATGGGGATAGTATTAAATCCTTACCAGATGGTTTTACTTTGTTAGCAGATACGGATAGTATCCCTGTT
This sequence comes from uncultured Saprospiraceae bacterium, assembly GCA_964540155.1. GTDB lineage: Bacteria > Bacteroidota > Bacteroidia > Chitinophagales > Saprospiraceae > RFSX01. The sequence continues at coordinate 11,535 of CAZIMH010000031.1, read as the reverse complement.
GCTATATTTAAGTCTGATGAAGGGAGATTCAAAAATTCAATCACCTGCCTACAATTCCACCCAGAGGTCACTCATACAATAGAGGGCAAACAAATTTTTGATAACTTCTTAACCCACGTAGCTGGATGTAGAAAGACCTGGACGCCTAAAGCGTTTATCGAATCTACAGTAGGTAGTCTCAAGACAAGATTAGGAGATGATCAGGTTATTCTTGGATTGTCAGGCGGTGTGGATTCTACTGTGGCAGCCCTGCTTATCCATAAGGCGATAGGGGATAATCTCACCGGCATATTTGTCAATAATGGTTTGCTGAGAAAGAACGAGTTCCAAGAAGTGCTTACAGCTTATGAAGCATTGAATATAAAAGTAAAAGGTGTAGATGCCTCAGACAGATTCCTTTCGGCTTTAGATGGTGTAAAGGATCCTGAGAAAAAAAGAAAAGTAATTGGCAGTGTATTTATTGATGTATTTCAGGAGGCTGCCACTGAGATGTCTGATATTAAATGGCTGGCCCAAGGAACTATCTACCCTGATGTCATAGAATCAGTCTCTGTAAAAGGGCCATCTGCTACTATTAAGTCTCACCATAATGTTGGTGGCCTGCCAGATACGCTTAATTTGCAACTTGTAGAGCCATTGAGGACTTTATTCAAGGATGAAGTTAGAACGGTAGGACACGAGCTTGGTCTTTCAGAATCTTTTGTTGGGAGACATCCATTTCCTGGTCCAGGTATGGCCATTAGAGTGCTCGGAGAATTAACACAATCTAGAATAGAGTTGAATCAGGAAGCGGATCATATTTTTATTTCAAAGTTAAAAGAAAGTGGTTGGTATGATAAAGTTTGGCAAGCTGGCACAATCTTACTACCAGTCCAATCCGTTGGTGTTATGGGAGATGAGAGAACTTATGAGAATGTGGTAGCACTACGGGCTGTGCTTAGTAAGGATGGCATGACTGCAGAATGGAGCAAATTACCTTATGAGCTGCTAGGAGATATATCTAATGAAATTATCAATAAAGTAAGAGGAATAAATAGAGTTGTCTATGATATCAGTACCAAACCACCAGCGACTATTGAGTGGGAGTAGACTTTTTTGTTTGCTCGTCATGACAATTGTTATTGGATTTTCATCCTGTGGGGGAAGCAAAAAAGCTTCTCAGCATGATAACGTAATCACTCCAGATCGGAAACCAATAGAAGCTGAAAAGAAAACGACCAGAGCACAAAAATTAGACACTATCTATTGGACAGAAATAGATAGGCTAGCTGAATACGAACGTACTATAGAAGATTTGGATTTAGATAAACGTCCCTTCTATAAAGTAGCTTTGCTATATCCATTTGGATTAGAGAACAATAAACAAGAAGATGCCAATAAACCAGAGACTAATCTGGGACGAATGACTAATTACTATGCTGGTACACAAATGGCACTTCAAACCTTAGAGCAAGAGGACATTTCTCTTGAAGTATCAGTGTTCGATGCGGAGTCAGGAGATTTTAATGTGAAATTACAACAATGCAAAAATGCTGATGTAATTATTGGACCTAAGGACAGAGGACAATTATCGGCAACAGCGCAGTATGGTAAGAATAATGAAATCCCAGTGGTCTCTCCTTGGTTGTCAAGTACAAAAGTGACCTCTGAGAATCCATATTATGTACAATTAAATCCTAGCCTCAAGAATCACATGAATAAGATTGTAGAGGACGTCAAGGATAATTACAATAATGAGCAGGTATTCTTATTAGGACGTAAAAATAGAAAGGACAGAGGGATGATGAAATACATTCAGCAGATTGCCGATGGAGATGAAGATACTCCAGGGCTATTTCAAGAATTATATTTAGAAGAAGATTCACTGCTACTTGGAGAATATGCTTATCAGGAGGTCTTCTTTGAAGATAAAACAACTGTTTTTATTCTTCCTAACTGGTCTTTTGTAGATGATGAAAAGTTTGTGTACAACGCCGTAAGGAAATTAGCTGGAGAGAAAGGGCTTAATAATGTGGTGCTATATGGAATGCCAATCTTGTTGGAATCCAACAGAATAACTTTTGAGCATTATAATAATCTGAATATGCGAATTGTTAGAACGTCGTATCTGGATAGAGGTTCAGAAGCGGTGAATGAATTCAGACAGAGCTATTTTGAAAAGTACCATACCTTTCCTACTGAAGAAGTTTTTGAAGGATTTGACATGATGATGTTTGTAGGTAGGAGCTTAAAGAATTACGGTAAGAAGTTTCAGTATTTTCTAGACACTTATGAAGCAAGTTTATTTCAGACTGAATTTGAAGTTTTAAAAGTCTTCTCAGGATCTGATGACAGCTTTAAGGATATTCAGTATTTCCAAAATAACCATCTCTACATTTTAGAGTTTAAGGATTATTATTTCACTACTCGTTCAGATGAGTAAACTGATTACTGAACAACGTCTGGAAAAGTTTGCTAGGGTGTCAGCTGCAAGGCAACAAATGACAGTCATAATAGAGAATGTTCATGATCCTCATAATATCGGTGCTGTCATGAGAACTTGTGATTCAGTTGGCATCCAGGAATTATACATTTTATATACAGAGGACCATCTAGATGCATCTAGAATTGATGATGTAAAAGGTAGTGCTACAGGCGTCAGAAAATGGTTGGATATTCATTTCTTTAGAGATGTGAAGACTTGTTTTGAAGCTGTAAATGAGAAGTACGATTATGTATATGCGACCCATCTGGGAAAGGAAAGTAAGAGTTTGTATGAATTAGATATGACTAAGAAAGTTGCCTTCCTTTTTGGAAATGAAAAGGAAGGTATATCTGAAGAAGCGCTAGGGTATACAAATGGTAATTTTATTATTCCCCAATATGGCATGGTCAACTCCCTCAATATATCTGTGGCATGTGCTATAACCTTATATGAAGCTTGTAGACAGAGAGAATCTGGTGGCATGTACAAAGACAAAAAAACCAAAGATGAGTTATATAATAAATATATAGATAGACATAACGCCAGGTATAATTTATGAACATAGAACAATTCAGAGAAGTTTGTTTATCTAAGAATGGAGCAGAAGAGACCTTTCCTTTTGATAACGTCACTCTGGTATTCAAGGTAGGTGGAAAGATGTTTGCCTTGCTTCCCTTAGATGAGGAAATCCCTCGCGTCAACCTCAAAGCCGATCCGGAATGGTCCGAAGAGTTACGGGAATCTCACCACCAAATAATTCCTGGATGGCATATGAATAAGAAACATTGGAATACTGTCTACATCGAAGATGAATTAGAAGAAGACTTAATCACTAAAATGGTCAATCATTCTTATGACTTGGTCTATTCTAAACTGCCAAAGAAAATCAAAGAATCGATACCTAGAGGCTAATGGCAGAAAATCATGTACTGATTATAGGCCAGGGTTTGGCTGGAACTGTCCTCTCATATCGCTTGACACAGCGTAATATCAGACATAAGGTTATAGACAACAATCATAAATCTGCTGCAACCTTAGCTGCAGCTGGAATCATAAATCCGATTACTGGAAGACGTTACGTAAAGAGTTGGATGATAGATGAGCTATTACCTGCAGCAAGACGGATGTATAATTCTTTCGAAAATTTACTCGATGTCGTCTTAGTGAGTGAGCATAATATTCTAAGGTCTTTCGAATCTATAGCAGAAGAGAATAGATGGTCTGATTCTACAAGTAGACCTGGGTATAATGAGTATGTAGTGGATGCTGATATAGGGGACTATGCGCAAATACTCAGAAAGCAAAAATCATACGGAGAAATTACTCAGTCTTTGAAAGTCGATGTTGCATTGCTGATAAAGCTTTACAGACAATATTTGATAGACAATAACAAACTAATAGATGCCAGTTTTGACTTTCGTTCTATCAATGAAGAAGGAGGTTATAAATTAGATGGAGAGACATACACTAAACTTGTTGATTGTACTGGTTTTACATCAGCTATAAAAGGGCCTTTTAGTTATCTCCCTTTCCAACCGGCCAAAGGAGAATCATTTATAGTATCAGTAGATGGCACACTGCCAAATAAGCTATTGAGAGACAAGATTTTTATTGCGCCTATAAATGAAATCAGTTTCTGGACAGGAGGAGGCTATGAATGGAACGCCAAGAATGACGACCCAACTTCAGGATTTAATACTTTGTGGCAAGAGAAACTGGAGAACTTACTTAGTGTACCTTTTAAGATTGAATCTCACCTAGCTGGCATACGTCCTAGTGTTAAGGGAAGAAGACCACTCCTAGGACAACATCCCACCCTCAAAAACTTATACTTATTTAATGGGTTAGGGACAAAGGGAACTTCACTAGCACCATATTGGTCACATAAAATGGCTGATTTATTAGAACATGGACACAGTGTTCCATCAGAAGTCAATTTGTCCAGATTTCTGAATTGAAACGCTTTATTACTTAAGGTTTTGTTATGTCTGACGCTTTGAAAATATTTAGCAGACGCTATTAGAAATTTTTCTTGCAGATTATATGTATTTAGTATTATATAACCGTCTATTAGGTAAACCACATTAATGAAGTATTTAATGATAATTATTCTGGGGCTGATTCCTACTGCTTTTGAAAATTTATGGACTAATGATGACTACGATAAGTTATGGGAAGAAGTGGCTGTACAAGAGAATAAATTTCCTCAAACAGCATATGATCTGGTCGATAACATCTACCGAAAAGCAATAAAGGAGGAGCGGGATGACCAGCTCATAAAGGCCATCATGTATAAGACTAGATTATCTCGAAGTATAAAGGATGAAGATCCGGCACAAGAGATATTGGCTATGGAGAAGGAAATGAGTGTTCTAAAGTCTGATGCTGGGCGAGCTGTATATGCTTCTCTTATAGGGCAGCTTTACCATAACTACGGATTAAGAAATGCCTATCGGTTTCAGAACAGAACTCAGATTAGAGGTAATGAAGGTACAGAATCAGATTTAGCTTTTTCTAGCTTAGAATATATTCAAACCAAAGCGGCTCAGAATTATATCCATTCACTTGATATCTCATCTGATATCTCTCTAGATAACGTGGAAATATTGTTGGAGACAGTAGAAGATGAATCCTCCTTCTTGAAGGCTAACAATCTTGTCCAGTTTTTACATTTACGAGCTATACAACACTTTGTACAAAGCAATGCATTTGTGGGGTTACCTAGTGGCCATTTGCAATACAACGGCCCAGAATATTTCGAAGATAACTTAGAGGGTGGCACTGCCTTTTCTCCAGCAGAATCAGATTTCTCTGATGTAAACAAAATGGTGTTGTGGATATTTTCTAAAACCTTAAATGAGACAAATCTAGAGGAGCACCAACGAATCTGGCTTAGAACGCAATGGATAAGCCATGTATACCATAATGCGGGTTTTCATGAGAAAGTAGAGGCCTATATTTCTGCTCTCCACAATTTAATAGAATCAAATGTATCAAAGCAAGGTGTAGAGTATCCCACTCTCAAGTTGATTAATTTTTATATAAGTCAGGTTAGCCGCCCATCCTCAGATACAGCAAAAACAACTTATTGGCAAAAAGCAGCGCAATTGGTTCAGGACTTGAGGAAGAGTAAACACGATTCTTATTTTAATAAGTTTATAGATCAGGCGGAATTAAAAATTACACAAAGGGAATATAGCCTAAAGTTAGAGCAGGTAGTCCAGCCAGGGTTGCCATTCCTTGCCTATGTGCAGTATCGTAATACTCCGGATCTGACTTATACTATACATCCACTATCATCAGATACAAGAGATGAATTAAATACAACTTACGAACACCACGATAGACTCAGTATTATAAGTAGAATAAAAGAAGTTCGTTCAGGTACATTCAAGATGGATCAGTCCGAAGATCATAATTGGCACAGCAAAGAATTTGCATTAGATGCTCTGGGTGTAGGCTCGTACTGTATATTGGTTCGTGATACTAAAGGTGAACGGAAAAGCAAGGATGAAAGATACAGTATGTCCATTTTTCATGTGAGCAATCTTAGCTATGTCAGTTTAGATAATAGAGATGCCTCTGAAATATTTATAACCGATAGAACCACGGGTCAGCCACTATCTAACATAAAAACTGAAGTACATGAATTAGAGAAACGATCTAGAACCCACAAGCGAGAATGGAAATTGAAAGAGACCTTATTCTCAGATGCAAATGGTAGAGTTAAATATGGAGGAGACTCACGGAATTTTACTTTCAAATTGGTTCATAATGATGATGAGCTTGATTTGCGAGAATATCATAATGTCCGTGGTGATTATATCAGCAAGCCTTACAATCAAGTTTCGTTATTTACCGATAGAGCCATATACAGGCCTGGGCAGACTGTATATTTTAAGGGATTGGTGATGACAAATTCTAATAATCAAATCCCAAGTATCGCAGCTAACCAAGAAGTTAAGCTAATCTGGAAAGATGTCAATCGTCAACTCGTAAGTGAACAAAAATTAATCTCTGATGCGTATGGCGCTTTTGATGGTGTGCTAAAAATTCCATCTTCCGGACTGAATGGTCAATATCGAATAGAACTGCATTCGAATAACCGTAGAAGTAGTCATACAATCCGTGTGGAAGAATACAAGCGACCTAAGCTATTTGCTAAAATAGATTCCTTAAGTAATTCTCCTGTGCTTGGTGATACGATTTTATTATCAGGACAAGTAAGTTCGTATAGTGGTGCCAATGTTAATCAAGCGAAAGTAAGATATAGGGTAGAACGTGTGGAACGTCAATGGTATCGTAGATTTGCTTATCCTCTAAGAAGGAATCATACTGCAGAAAATGTTACTTCAGGTATAACTAATACGGATAGTGGTGGTCATTTCAGTATAGAGTTCCCTTCCAAGTTGGCTTCAAATAATTATATACGATATAATTATACTGCTTATGTGGATATAACTGACAGTACTGGCGAAACAGTGTCATCTGTCAAAACGATTAGTCTTGGGTCTACACCGATATATATGGATATTCAGATGATGGAAAATAGGTTTGCAGAGGACCCTGCTAAGATCACAGTTGTTGCAAGAAATGCAGATGGAGCCAGCTTAGAAGTAGATACAAAAATTAGTGCTTATCGCTTGGACTATCCACAATCTAACAAGAGAAAAAAACGATGGGAAGAAGCTGAATTTCACCAACTAGATGAAAACACATTTTCTGATAGGTTTCCATTAGACGTATACAAATCTGAGGCTGACCCATCTGAGTGGGAAGTCAAAGAGGTTGTGAAGACTACTTCATACAGTGGGAATGGTATATCCACTGATGATTTTGGAGACTTACCTCTTGGTGTATACAAGGTGGATTTTACAGTGAAAGATAAATCCGGAAGTGAGTCGATAGAAACACGATATCTCCATATAACAGACAAGCATTCTAAAGCCTTACCCACTCAAAAATTATGGGTGTCTTCTGCAGAGGAATCGTATCAGCCCGGTGATAAAGTTGTATTAAAAGTTACAACACCTTACGACCATTCGCAGATAATATATAAGGTGTACCAAAATCGAAACTCTAGGAATGCTCAGTGGGTGACCTTGAATCCATCTAATCAGATAGAGTATAAAGTAAGTGAGTCAGACCTTGGTGGAGTGAGCATTGATATTGCGATGATTAAAGACAACAGATTCTATACACATTCTGTAGATGTCAATGTGCCATGGACTGAAAAAGCGCTTTCCATTCAGTATAAAACATTTAGAGATAAGATAGAACCAGGATCAAAAGAGAAATGGCAATTGTCTATTAAGGATTTTAAGGGAGACCCAATAACAGGCAAATTAACTGCAGCACTCTATGATGCAAGTCTTGATCAGTTTGTAGAACATAACTGGCAGAAAGATTTATACCCAAAATATAGAGGGTATCAATCTTGGCGAGGCGTTGGATTCAATATCGGTCAATCTTATAATTATTCTCCTCACATTAGATTGATGCATTTCTCTGTAAATGGCCACACACCAATGCTAAATACCTTTGGATTATTGGGTGGTAGGTCACACTACACTTCTCATGGGGGATTCCCTGAAGCGGTCATGATGGACAAATCTGCTCCTGTGTCACGTGCAGCCAAGGCAAGCGGTATTCAGGTAGAAGAAGGTGCCAATCTAGACAGTGCGGCGAGTAGTCTAGCCAATGATGTGAATGAAGCTGACCAAAATTCTCTGAATCCTGATGAGAATTTGACTGATGAATTTAATGTCCGAGAGAATCTTAACGAAACGGTTTTCTTTTTTGCCAACAAAGAAATCGAAAATGGAATTGTTGATTTAGAATTCACAATGAATGAGGCATTGACTAAATGGAATTTGATGCTTTTCGCTCATGATTCAAATTTGGCTTATGCTTTTGATAGGAAGACTGTAATTACCCAAAAGAAATTAATGGTGGAACCTTTTCTGCCTAGATTTTTGAGACAGAGTGATCAGCTTGTTGTGACAGCTAAAGTTTCAAATCTGACTGAACAGTCGATTCAGGCTGATTGCAAAATAGAATTTATAGATGCACTTTCTGGAATAGATATAACGGCAACTTTTCTTGAAAGTAGCTCGCAAATGTCAGTCGGCATTGAAGCAGGAAAATCTGAAATTGTGAGTTGGTCATTGACAGTGCCTGAGAATCATGATACGCCTTTAATAATTAGACACCTTGCCTCTTCAGATAAGCATACAGATGGAGAGCAATCGATTCTGCCAGTTGTGAGCAATCGTATTCTCATCACTGAATCACAACCCTTCTTTATTCCTGAAGAAGAGTCAAAGGACATTGAAGTCAGTGCACTCCTAAAACTGGAAAACAGTAAGACAATAGCTAGTCATAATTATAGTCTAGAATTGACTACAAATCCTGCTTGGTTAGTAGTGAAGTCTATTCCATTTTTATTGACAGCAGATACACCTTCTTCGCTCAGCACATTTTATAATCTTTATGGATCAGCGCTTATGAGACATCTTATAGGTAAAGAGCCACAGGTCAAGCAAGTGCTTAGGCAATGGGAGAATGTGGAATTAAAGAGCCCACTTGCTAGGAATCAAGATCTGAAGTTAGATGATTTAAATGCGACACCTTGGGTAAGAGAGGCCCTTGCGGAGGAAGAAATGATGGGTTTGCTTTCCGTGTACTTGGATGACAATTACGTTGAGAATAAACTGGAAGAACAGTTGTATGCCTTGGGAAAATTCCAATTGCAAAATGGCGGTTACTCATGGATGCCGGGTGGAATAGCTAGTTGGCATACAACCAATAGTATCTTGGAAGGGATTGGTCATCTTACGAAACTGGAAGCACAAATAAATTTTCCTGAAAAAGATATAGCTCGGGCGCTTAACTATATTGATGAAAGATTTATAGAACATAGAGAGAAATATCGAAGCAAAAAGAATGAGAAAATCTCACCTATAGTTTTACACTATCTCTATGCACGTAGTTTTTTTACTACACATAATATGTCGACTATTGTGCAAAGAGAAATGGATGAGGTTTTTGAGAAATTAAAAGATAGCTGGTATGACTATTCTACCTACACTCAAGGGTTAATTGCATATAGTGCATTGAGATTTGGTAAGAGTCCTATAGAATCTGATATCAAAAAGTCACTGTTAGAACGACTCATTCGTGATGACGATGTAGGTTATTACTGGAATGACCAAGCGGGATACTATTGGTATAACTCTGATATTTCTAAGCAAGCCCTTATGATTGAATTATTTCAAGATTTGGAGATAGAGCCAGACGTGATATCTAAAATGAAATTGTGGCTACTCCGAAACAAACAATCCAATAGGTGGAAAACCCAATCTGGAACAAGTAAGGCTTGCTATGCATTTCTACTAGGAGAAGAAGCCAGGCTAATGCCTAATCAAGAAACAGTTATATATCTCCCTAAATTATCGAAAGAAATAAAAGCCGATAATCAGGAATTAAAGTCAGGATATATGAGGAAAGATTTTGCGCCTGATAGAATATCCTCTGATTATGCAGATATCAAAATTGATAACCCTTCTAAAACACCGGTATGGGGAGCTGCTTACTGGCAGTATTATGAAGATATAGCTGAGGTGCAAGCAAAGTCTAAATCGCCCTTATCTTTAACTAAGTCTATACACAAAGTTGTGAATACGAAGGATGGAGAAAAATTGAGCGACATTAATTCTGAAGAGCACATAGAACCAGGAGATCTTATCAGAGTAAGAATTACAATTTCAGCAGACAGACCGATGGAGTTTGTGGAACTTAAAGACTGGAGAGGTAGTGGGTTGGAGCCATTGAATGTGCTGAGTAGGTATAAAAGACAGGACGGTTTAGGCTACTATGAGACCACCAAAGACCTAGCTAGTATATTCTATATTTCTAAGCTGCCAAAGGGTAATTGGGTTATAGAATATGACCTTAGAGCTAACCATCAAGGCCAATTTGTCAATGGCTTAGCGCAAATTCAGTCTGTATATGCACCTGAATATGGGAGTTATAGTAATGGTTCTGTAATTAGCATATCACAGTAAGCTGATAATATTCCTTCTATATTTATAGTTTACCTTTGTATCGGAATGTATAGGTTATGTTGAACTCATGGATATCTGCTATGCGTCTCAGAACGTTACCCTTAGCTCTGGCGAGTATAGGTATGGGTTCTTTTCTGGCAGCATCAGAAGGGCTATTTCGCCTTCCTGTTTTTGTGCTTGCACTATTGACTACCTTGAGTTTGCAGATTCTATCCAATCTCGCTAACGACTACGGAGATAGTATACATGGAGCTGACCATAGTAACCGCCAAGGCCCATCTAGAGCTGTACAAACTGGGGAGATTACGAAATCTCAAATGAAAACAGGAATTCTTATCTCTAGTCTTATCACTTTAGTTTTAGGTCTCTTATTATTATGGGTGGCTGGTGTTCCTCGCAATGTCTATTTGATTTTTGGTGGATTAGGATTAGTAGCAATGTTAGCTGCGGTATTATATACAAATGGAACTCGACCTTATGGATATATAGGTCTAGGCGATATAGCAGTATTTCTATTTTTTGGATGGCTGGGAGTAATAGGCGTGTATTATTTGATGACTCAAAATTTAGCACTTGACCTGCTATTGCCAGGATCTGCTTGCGGTCTATTCACTGTGGCGGTTTTGAATGTAAATAATATAAGAGATATAGAGTCGGATTCGGCAGCTGGAAAGTATTCTATTCCAGTTAGGCTTGGACGTCACAGAGCAAATTGGTATCACCTAACTTTGCTGGTTGTCGGTTTTTGCATGGCACTATTATATACCATGTTACATTATAATCGACCTGTCCAATTGCTTTTCTTACTGGTGATTCCATTACTCTTTGTCAATGGTAGAGCAATCATGACGGTACGAAATTCTAAGGACCTGGATCCCTACTTACGTCAGATGGCCTTGACTACTTTGGCTTTTGTTTTCTTTTTTGGATTAGGTATAATTCTTTAGTTATAATCAAAGAGGAATGACTATAATCTTATATCTACTATTTTGGTTTCCCATCTTT